>DATBUG010000605.1:0-2432 GCA_036516315.1 Citricoccus sp. | reverse complement strand
GCTCAGCAACCGAAACGGCGCTGGCGCGAGGCGAAGTCGCGCAGGGCCCGGACGAAGTCCACGCGCCGGAAGTCCGGCCACAGGGCCTCGCAGAAGTAGAACTCGGAGTACGCCGACTGCCACATCAGGAACCCGGAGAGCCGCTGCTCCCCGGAGGTGCGGATGACCAGGTCCGGGTCCGGCTGGCCCCGGGTGTAGAGGCGGCCGGAGATCTGCTCGTCCGTCAGGTCGGCGGCGACGTCGGCGGCGCTGCGGCCGGCCGCGTCCGCCTCCCGGAGCAGTTCCTTCACCGCGTCCACGATCTCCCGGCGGCCGCCGTAGCCCACCGCCACGTTGACGTGCACTCCCTCGGCGTCCGCCGTGCGGGCCTGCAACTCCGCCAGGGTCTGTGCCAGGCCCTCCGGGAGCAGGTCGGGCGCGCCCACGGCCTGGACGCGAACCCGGTGCCCGTTCTCCAGCCCGTCCGCCAACCGCTCCAGGGTGGTGCCGATGATGTCGACCAGCTGCTCGAGTTCCTCCGGCGGCCGGTTCATGTTGTCCGTGGAGAGCATGTACAGCGTGACGACCTTGATCCCGAGCTCGTCACACCAACCGAGGAACTCGTGGATCTTCTCCGCCCCGGCCAGGTGGCCGTCCGCGGTGGTGGCACCCGAGGCCTTCGCCCAGCGACGGTTGCCGTCCAGGACCACCCCGACGTGCCGCGGCAGCCGCTCCGGGTCCAGGCTCGAGGCGATGAAGCGCTCGTAGAGGCTGTAGAGCACGTGTGGTCCCACCTCGCCCCTCCTTCCGGCCGCGGCGTGCCCCAGCGGGCACCTCCCATGAAATCTACGGTACCGAACGAGCACGGCCCGGCTGCGACCCGGGGTGTGCGCATTATTCTGGGCTCATGCCGCAGTATCCCGTCACCGGACCGTCGGCCGGTGAGCAGTCCCCGCCCCCGGAGGACGCCCTGGTGCCCGCGCCGCCGTCCGCCCGCCGCCGGTGGCGGATCGAGCGCGTGCTGGAACCGGACCATCCGGATTTCAAGCCCCGGTTGAGGGGGTACCTGCACGCCGCGATGGTCCCGCTCGCCCTGGCTGCCGGCATCGTCCTGGTCGTGCTCGCCCCCACGGCCGCACTGACCTGGGCCAACGCCGTCTACGCGCTGACCGGGCTGATGCTCTTCACCGTCTCGGCGACCTACCACCTGGTGCAGTGGGCCCCCGAGGTCGCCCTGGTCCTGAAGCGGCTGGACCACACCAACATCATGCTGGTCATCGCCGGCACCTACACCCCGTTGTCCCTCGCCCTGCTGCCGCCGGCGCAGGCCACGGTGCTGTTGACCGGCGTCTGGGTCGGCGCCGTGGCCGGCGTCGCCTTCCGCGTGTTCTGGACCTCGGCACCGCGATGGCTCTACACCCCCGTCTACGTCCTGCTGGGACTGGCAGCGCTGGTGTTCATCGGGGACTTCTTCACCGCCAGCCCGCCGGCGGCGCTGCTGGTGTGCGTGGGCGGGGCCCTGTACATCATCGGTGCGGTCTTCTACGCCCTCAAGCGTCCCAACTTCCACCGGGAATGGTTCGGCTTCCACGAGCTGTTCCATGCGTTCACCGTCGCCGGCTTCGGGTGCCACTACGCCGCCATCCTGATCGCGGTCCTGCAGGCCTGAACCGACCGGGAGGCGACCGATCGTTTCACGGGCCGTTCGGCCCGCTGTCCGGCCTACCGCCCAACCCGCCGGCCGGGCCGGTCAGGCGGTCCAGGTCCCCGGTGTGTCCCACGGGGGCGTGGCACATACTGCCCCGGCACAGGTAGAGCGCCAGGGACCCATCGCGTGAGTGGCGCCCGGCCGTGACGTCGTCGCGGCCCATGCCGTCGCCCGGATGCTCGCCGGCCGGTACGGCGTCCCCGTTGCCGGAAGTCTCAGGGCCCGCCGCATCCGGGCCCGTGGGCGTCTGGAGGGCCACGACGCCGCGGACCAGCGCCCAGGCCAGGGCCCGGCGGCGTTCGGTGGCCGTCCCTCCGGAGACCACGAGCAGCTCGTCCGCCCGTGGGCTGCGGGCCGCCAGACGCAGGGTGGTGGCAGTCTCGAGCGGCGCCTGCCGCCCCAGCCGGTGGACGTGGTCGATGAGGCGTTCCGCCCAGGCCCGTGCGCCACCACCGGGCAGTGTCCGCCCGTGGGCCGGGGCCAGCACGTGCCAGTCCAGCAGCACCTCCGCCCAGGTGCCGATGGCCGAGGGTTCGGCCCCGTCCAGCGGGGAGGCGAACGCCGGCCCGCCCTGGGCGGCCGCGAGGACCGCGTCACCGGGCGGGGCGGCCAGCAGGGCCGGCCCGTGGTCGGTCTGGACCACCAGCGTCCTGACGACGGCCTCCACCACCGCTCGCGCCCGGTCCTTCCAGCGCCGCCCCCCGCTCGCCCGGTAGAGGGCGAGGAACGCCCCGGCGGCGTGGGC
>DATBUG010000604.1:0-1863 GCA_036516315.1 Citricoccus sp. | reverse complement strand
CGTCGGGAACAACCCGCCGCCCTGGACGCCGGGCAGGGCGGACAACCCCACGGTCTGGCGGGTGTAGCCGACCGTGCCGGCGTTGGCGGTGTTCTGCGCGGTGACCGCGATCTGCTGGCGCGCAGCCTCGAGCCCGCGCGCGGCGGTGTTCAGCGAGGAGAAGGTGCTCAGTCCCATGGTTCCCTTTCGGCCGTTCCCGGCTCAGCCCTGGCGGTCCACGAGCGCGGCGCTCGCGGTCTGGGCGGCGGCGCCCGTGGCGGTGTACGTGATGGGGGTGCCGGTGTTCTGGCCGGCCTCCTGCAGCGAGATGTTCGCCGCCCGCAGGAAACGGGCGTTCTCGTCCGAGACCGTGCGGATCTCGTCGGCGAGCTCCAGGATCGCGGCGTGGTGGTCCTGCAGGATCCCGGACCACGGGCCGTCCTGCGGTGCGGCGGCGATGAGCTCGCGCAGGGTCGGGGAGGACTCGGTGGCCAGGCCCCAGCGGGCGGCCACGGCGGAGGAGAGCATGTCCACGGTCAGCTGCGTGGTGGACAGCTGGTTCTTCAGCGCCTCGATCTCCGAGGTGCACCGGCCCAGCCAACGGGACTCGCCGTTGGTCACGAGCAGGCGCTGGGTCGTGAACTTGTAGAGCAGGTTCTCCAGGATGCCGCGCTCGCGCCACAGTTCGTTGGACAGTTCCTCTGCTTCCATCTGGCGTGCCTTCCCTGCGCTCTGCGTGCCGTGTGCTGACCGGTGTGTCCGGGCCGGGCGAGTCCCGGACCGTGCACCCATCCCTATGCCGGGACACTCGCCCCGGCCGCACTGTCTGGGGCCCTCGGTCCTGCGTGAGGCCTCGGATAGTCCAGTGCTGAGGGGGTTATCGGTACACCCCGTGCAGTTTTTCACCCCCGGTCTGAAATCCCTGCGCATGTCCTCTGATCGGGTGCCCGGAGGGGGCACGCGATCACCGTGGTCAAGGGAGGACATCGGGGCATGAGGGAACAACGAGGCGCCGTCCACGCCAACCGGCTGGTGGAGGAGAACATCCCCCTGGTCGGCTATGCCGTCTCCGAGATGCACCACCGCTATCCCATGGTGGAGCGGGACGAGCTGGTCTCGGCCGGCCTGGAGGGCCTGGTGCTCGCCTCCCGCTCGTGGGATCCCGACGCCGGCACCCAGTTCTCCACGTGGGCGCACGCCAAGATCCGGTGGTCCATCCAGGAGTTTCTCCAGCAGCTGGACTGGATGGGACGGCGCGGGCGGGACAAGGCCAAGCGCCTGGCCCGGGCGAAGGAGCAGCTGACGCACTCGCTGGGCCGGGAGCCGGCCGAGGCGGAACTGGCGACGGCCCTCGGCGTCAGCGTGGAGGAGCTGTCCTCGATGACCGCTGCCGCCTCACAGTCCCAGGTTCCGATGGACGACTCGTTGAACGACGTCCTGGCCTCGGGGGAGGACAGCCCGGAGAAGAAGCTGCTCGACGCCGAGAAGACCGTGCTGCTGCACCGGGCCGTGGCCTCCCTGCCCGAGCGCACGCGCCAGGTGGTGGAGTTGCACTACTTCCAGGGCCTGGCCCAGGGCGAGGTCGCCGCGAGGCTCGAGGTCTCGGACGCCACCGTGTCCAAGGAGAAGAAGCGCGGCCTGGCCCTGCTGCAGGAGGCACTGGGCTCGGCACTGCACGTCCGGCCGGCCGAGCCCGTGGTGGCCAGCGTGCCGGCTGCGGGCCGGGAGAAGTTCCTGGCCGCGGCGGGGGCGTCGATGCAGGGTGGGATCGTCACGCCGATCAGGCGGTACGCGTAAGGGCGGACTGGCCCCTCGACGGACCAGCTGAAAAAAGACCTGGCCGGGGTGAAAAAAACTCTGGGGCGTGCCGATAAGTCAGGTGTC
>DATBUG010000603.1:0-1802 GCA_036516315.1 Citricoccus sp. | reverse complement strand
GCCGGCCGCCGTCGGGCTGGGCTCGCGGCCCTACCGGATCACCGGGCCCCTGCGCACCGACGCAGGCCTGGCCCGGGACGCACTGCGCCGCGGGGACCTGGACGCGGCGCTGGGCTACGCGGTCGGCCCCGTGCTGCCGCGGTCCGAGGCACCGGGGATCAGGGCGATCCGCGAGCAGCTGCAGGCGGGCCTGCGGGAGGCCGTGCTGCAGGACGCCGGGCTCGAGCAGCTGTGGGCCTACCTGGGGCGTCCCGAGGCCGCGGACGACCTCGAGCTGTGGACGACGGCGCTGCGCCTGCTGCCCCCGGACTCCCCGCGGCGGGCGCTGGCCGTCAGCACGATCGAACGGATCTCCGCGGACGTCTAGGCCGCACCCGGGAGTGCTTCTGCCCTCCGGCCCGGAATCCACGGTGCCCGGCGTGCCGTGGACTGCACGGGATGCAACGTGGCTGCAACGTGTCTGTGACTAGCGTCACAGACACCATCCAGTGGCCGTCCTATCCCGAGGAGCAGACATGACCGTCTACGCAGATGCCGAGACCACCGCCTACGCCCAGCCCGGCAGCGAGGGCGCCAAGGTCCAGTTCAGGCCCCGGTACGAGCACTACATCGGGGGCGAATGGGTCCCGCCGGTCAAGGGGCAGTACTTTGAGAACCGCACCCCGGTCACGGGTCAGGTCTTCACCGAGGTCGGCCGCGGCACGGCCGAGGACATCGAGGCGGCCCTGGACGCCGCCCACGCCGCCGCCCCGGCCTGGGGCCGGACCTCCCCGGCTGAGCGGGCGCTGGTCCTGAACCGGATTGCGGACCGCATGGAGGAGAACCTGGAGATGCTGGCGGTCGCCGAGACCTGGGACAACGGCAAGGCGATCCGGGAGACGCTCAACGCCGACCTGCCCCTGGCGATCGACCACCTGCGCTACTTCGCCAGCGCCATCCGGACCCAGGAGGGCTCGCTGTCCCAGCTGGACGACGACACCACGGCCTACCACTACCACGAGCCACTGGGGGTGGTGGGGCAGATCATCCCCTGGAACTTCCCCATCCTGATGGCGGTGTGGAAGCTCGCCCCGGCGCTGGCCGCGGGCAATGCCGTGGTGCTCAAGCCCGCCGAGCAGACCCCGGCGTCCATCATGGTGCTCATCGAGCTGGTGGGGGAGCTGCTGCCGGCCGGCGTGGTGAACATCGTCAACGGCTTCGGCATGGAGGCCGGCAAGCCCCTGGCGGCGAACAAGCGGATCCGCAAGATCGCCTTCACCGGTGAGACCACCACGGGCCGGCTGATCATGCAGTACGCCTCGGAGAACCTCATCCCCGTGACGCTCGAGCTCGGCGGGAAGTCCCCGAACGTGTTCTTCGAGGACGTCATGGCCGCGGACGACGCCTACTGGGACAAGGCCCAGGAGGGGTTCACCATGTTCGCCCTCAACCAGGGCGAGGTCTGCACCTGCCCGTCACGGGCCCTGGTCCAGGAGTCCATCGTGGACCGGTTCCTGGACGCCGTGGTGGAGCGCACCCGCGCGATCAAGCAGGGCAACCCGCTGGACCCGGAGACGATGATGGGCGCCCAGGCCTCCAACGACCAGCTCGAGAAGATCCTGTCCTACCTGGACATCGGCCGGCAGGAGGGCGCCGAGGTGCTCACCGGCGGGGCCCGGGCCGAGCTCGACGGCAACCTGGCCGGGGGGTACTACGTGCAGCCGACCATCTTCCGCGGCACGAACGACATGCGCATCTTCCAGGAGGAGATCTTCGGCCCGGTGGTCTCGCTGACCACCTTCCGGGACTTCGACGATGCGATG
>DATBUG010000602.1:0-1813 GCA_036516315.1 Citricoccus sp. | reverse complement strand
TGCTGGCCGTCCGCGAGGCCGCCGGCGCGGGCACGACTCCGCGCCGGTTGCGCGGTCCGCGAGGCCGCCGGCACCTGCACGGGCTCTACAGCACGCCACCCGGTGCCTGGGATCCGGCCCTGTTGAACACGGCCCTGCTGCGGGCGGCGACGGTCTCGGGACAGGACGTGGCCTCGCACCGCTCCGCGGCCCTCTTGTGGGGCTTCCCGGGGGTCCGGCCACCGCGGGACCTGGAACTGCTGTCCACCGCGGGGGACCGCCGCCGTCGGGTGCAGGGCATGGCCGGGCGCCGGGGACTGGTGCTGCCGGACGAGACGACCATCCACCGTGGTGTCCCGGTGACCACCCCGGCCCGGACCTGGCTGGACCTGGCACACCGTGCATCGGTGCAGCAGCTGGTCCTGTGGGCCGACTGGCTGTTCAACCCCGTCTGGGGTGGGGACTGGGACCGGGCCGCCCTGAGCACACCGGAGGAGCTCGCGCGGTTGATCCACTCCCACCGCGGCAAGCCGGGGATCCGGGTCGCCCGTCTCGCGGCGGACCGGGCCCGGGTCGGCTCGGACTCGCCGCGGGAGACCGCACTGCGGCTGGCCCTGGTGGACGCCGGGCTCCCGGAACCGGCGGTCAACCAGTGGATCACGGACCCGCTCACGGGCGAACGGATCCATCGAGGCGATCTGGTGTACGAGGAGTACCGCCTGACCCTGGAGTACGAGGGGCGCCACCACTCGGACCCGGACCAGGTCGCTCGGGACATCGACCGCCAGGAGCGTCTCGACGGCGTGGGCTGGACGGAGATCCGGCTCAGCGAACGGCACGCCCGGGACGGGTGGCGGCGGGCCATCGTGAAGACGCGCTCGGCGCTCGCGGCCCGCGGCTGGACCGGCTGATCCCACCGCTCCGGCCCCCAGCCAGCAACTGGCGGTCAAAAGGCGACGTCCACAGGCCTCATCGGCCCGTTTCGCGTCACCTTTCGACCGCCAGTTGCAGCCGGGGCAGGGTTAGCCGTCAGCCGGCGTTGACCACCAGGGCCATCTCCGCAGGGGAGGCCAGCAACTCGTGCTGCGGCAGCACGCGCACCGAATAGCCGAAGGCCCCGGACCGGTCGATCACCAGGGAACCGGTGAACCTCCAGCGGCCCTCGCCGAGGTCCTCGGCGGCGTCCAACTCCAGCGTCTCCGTGTCCAGCAACCGGGCCTCCTCCAGGCTCCCGGCGGGCGTGGCGGAGACCCGTCCGTAGACGACCTGGACACAGACATCCGCGGGGGACAGCGTGCCCAGGCTGACGTAGGCCGAGACCTGCAACTCGTCCCCGATCGCCGGTTCGTCGCGGACCCCGAGGGAGTCGACGTGCTCCACGGCGACCTGGCCGAACGCCTGCCGCACCCGGGTCTTCCATCCGGCCAGCTCCCGGGCCAGGGCATAGTCGTCCGCGTCCACGGCCCGTCCGGCGGCCGCCGCCGGACGGTACAGCTCGTTCACGTAGTCCTGCACCATCCGGTCGGCGGACATCACCGGGCCGAGGGTGGCCATGGTGTGCTTGACCATCGCCAGCCATTGGTGCGGGATCCCGTCCAGGGACTGCTGGGACGGCCCGGCGGCCCCGGCCTGGTCGGATCGCTCCGCCGCGTAGAAGCGCGGGACGATCTCGTTCTCGAGCAGATCGTAGAGCGCGGCGGCCTCGATGTCGTCCCGTTCCTCGGGACTGGCGGCGGAGGAGGCGGTGGGGATCGCCCAGCCGTTCTCGCCGTCGTACATCTCGTCCCACCAACCGTCCAGGACGGACAGGTTCAGCCCGCCGTTCATGGCCACC
>DATBUG010000601.1:0-1504 GCA_036516315.1 Citricoccus sp. | reverse complement strand
GGACCCGTGGACCAGGTCCTGGCCGGCGGCGCCGGCGCAGGACCGTGGGACCTGGTGCTGGCCGACCCACCGTACCCGCTGGACGGAGCGGAGCTGAGCCAGACCCTCGACCGGATCAGCGCCGTCATGGCCCCCGAGTCCCTGCTGGTGCTCGAGCGCTCCGTGCGCTCCGGGGAGCCGGCATGGCCGGCGGGCCTGGAGCTGCTCGAGGCCCGCACCTACGGGGAGACCGTTCTGTACTACTGCCTGCGGGAGGCTGCCCCGGCGGACCCCGGAGCCGCGGATTCAGCCGGCCAGGGCTGAGGGCAGTGCGGCGAAGCGGCGCACCGCGTCCTCGATCGTCGCGGCCGGCTTGCAGAAGGCCCAGCGCATCCACGCACCCAGCCCGGCCCCGGTGCCGCCGGCGTCCGGGGGCGTGCACAGGGCGCTGACCGGCACCCCCACGAGCCCGGCCCGCTCCGCGAGCATCCCGACGGCGGCCGCGGCATCACTCAGGCCGAGGGCGGACAGGTCGGTCACCGTGAAGTAGCCGGCGGCGGGAACGAGCGGTTCCAGGCCCGCCTCGCGCAGCCCGGCCAGCAGCAGGTCCCGGGTGCCGCGGAAGCGGTCGCGCTGCTCAGCGAGGTAGGCGTCACCCTCGGTGAGGGCCTCGGCGATCGCGCGCTGGTACGCCGGACCCGTGGAATAGGTGAGGAACTGCTTGACGGCCCGGACCCCGGCGACCAGGTCCGCCGGACCGGTCACCCAGCCGACCTTCCACCCCGTCAGGGAGAAGCTCTTGCCCGCCGAGGACACGGTCAGGGTCCGGTCCCAGGCCCCGGGGACGGCGGCGACCGGGTGGTGCCGCCCCTCGTAGACCAGGTGTTCGTACACCTCGTCCGAGAGGATCAGCACGTCGTGCCGGGCGCACACCTCCACGAGGCGGGCCAGCAGGGACGGGTCCGGGACCACCCCGGTGGGGTTGTGCGGGGTGTTGAGGACGACCACCCGGGTGTCCGGGCCCAGCACCTCCTCCAGCGCCTGCGGGTCCGGCAGGAAGTGCGGGGGCCGCAGCGGCACGGCGGTGAACCGGGCGCCGGCCAGGGCCGTCATGGCGGCGTAGGAGTCGTAGAACGGCTCGAAGGCCACCACCTCGTCCCCGGGACCGACCAGCCCGAGCAGGGCCGCGGCGATCCCCTCGGTGGCGCCGGTGGTCACCAACACCTCTCGCCCGGGGTCCACCTCCAGGGCGTAGTGGCGCTTCTGGTGGGCCGCGACGGCCTCGCGCAACACCGGCAACCCCAGGCCGGGGGCGTACTGGTTCGCGCGGTCCCGGCCGGTGCGGACGGCCTCGGCGGCGCGTTCCCGGACCCAGCCCGGGCCGTCCTCGTCCGGGGACCCCTGGCCGAGGTTCACCGCCCCGTGGTGGGCGGCCAGCGCGGTCATGGCCTCGAAGACCGTGGGGGTGGGCTCTCCGCCGGCGAGCAGGCCGGCTGCCGCGGCGGTGCGGCGCCACGGCTCCCGG
>DATBUG010000600.1:0-2554 GCA_036516315.1 Citricoccus sp. | reverse complement strand
CGCGGTTGGAGGCGTCGTCCTCGCTGAACTGCGTCTGCGGCTCGTCGAGACGGTCCTCGTCCGGGACCTCAGGGTTGACGGGATCAGTGCTCAATGTGTCCTCCTGAAAGTAGGTCGGGTCTCCAGTCTGCACCACGGTGGCCCCGCGCGCGGACTCGGCACCCTGTGCGGCCCGGCGGCACAAGAGCGCTGATCAGGCCGGGGGGACCATCTGCTGCAGAGACCACGTGTTGCCGTCCGGATCCGCGAAGTACACGAACCGCCCCCAGGGCTGTTCGTCGACCTCACTGCACTCCACGCCGCGGGCCATCAGCTCGGTGCGCGCGGCGTCGGCGTCGTCGATCACCACCTGCAGGCCCTTCTGGGAACCGGGCGCCATCTCGGTGATACCCACTCCCAGGGCCACGGAGCACGCCGAACCGGGTGGTGTGAGCTGGACGAAGCGCAGCTCGGGCGAGATGACGTGGTCGTGGTCGGCGTGGAAGCCGACCTGGTCCACGTAGAAGCGCTTGGCCCGGTCGACATCCGTTACCGGCAGGGCCACGAGCTCGATCCTCATCTCCATGACGGACAGGCTAGAACCGGTTCCCGCGTCCTGGCACGGCCCCGCCGCCCTCCCACAGGAAACTGGCGGTCAAAAGATGACTCGAATCGGCCCCTGGAGGAGCTTTCTCGTCACCTTTTGACCGCCAGTTGCACCGGGGCGGCGGGGTCAGGCCGTGGCGCCGGCCATCTCCCGCCGCGCCGGGGCGTTCGCGGAGAGGAACTGCCGGTAGGCCGGCAGGGTCAGGAGGTCCGGGAACTCCTCGGCCAGGGCGGAATCGGCGAACACGGCCAGGGCGTCGTCGAAGCGGTCACCGTCCGCGCGCTCGATCGCCGCGAACTCCTCGTCCATCAGCTCCCGCACCCACTCACGGGTCACGGTGCGGGTGCCGCCGTCGGCCAGCTGCGCCGTGGAGCCGGCGTTGATCCACTGCCAGATCTGCGAGCGGGAGATCTCCGCCGTCGCGGCGTCCTCCATGAGGTTGTGGATGGCGGCCGCCCCGTTGCCCCGCAGCCAGGACTCCACGTAGCGGATGCCGACCTCGATGTTGGTGCGCACACCCTTCTCGGTGATCGACCCCGGGGTCTGGGAGACGGCCAGCAGGCCCTCGGCGTCCGGGGTGACGTCCTCGCGCTTGGCGGAGCGGATCTGGTTGCGGCGATCGCCCAGCACCTCGTCGAAGACCTCCATGGCCACCGGCACCAGGTCCGGGTGGGCCACCCAGGAACCGTCGAAGCCGTCCCGGGCCTCGCGCGTCTTGTCCTCGCGGACCTTGGCCAGGGCGGTCTCGTTGGCCTCGGGGTCCCGACGGTTGGGGATGAAGGCGGCCATGCCACCGATCGCCGAGGCACCGCGCCGGTGGCAGGCCCGCACCAGCTGGTCGGTGTAGGAGCGCATCATCGGGGCCGTCATCGTCACCTCGGCGCGGTCCGGCAGCACGAACTCCTCGCCGCGGTCCCGGAAGTTCTTGATGATCGAGAAAATGTAGTCCCAGCGGCCCGCGTTCAGCCCGGCAGCGTGGTTGCGCAGCTGGTAGAGGATCTCCTCCATCTCGAAGGCCGCGGTGATCGTCTCGATCAGCACCGTCGCCCGGACCGTGCCCTGGGGGATGCCGAGGTGGTCCTGGGCCACCACGAAGACGCAGTTCCACAACCGGGCCTCGAGGTGGTTCTCCGTCTTAGGCAGGTAGAAGTACGGACCCACGCCCCGGCGCAGCAGCTCCTTGGCGTTGTGGAAGAAGTACAGGCCGAAGTCCACCAGGGCCCCCGCCATCGGCTCACCGTCCACGGTCAGGTGGTCCTCGTCGAGGTGCCAGCCGCGGGGGCGGACGATGATCGTCGGCCGGTCCACGAGCTGCACGCCACCGAGCTTGTACTCCTTGCCCTCGGGCGTGGCGAAGTCGATCTGCCGGCGGATGGCGTCCTTGAGGTTGACCTGCCCGTTGAGCATGTTGGACCACGACGGCGAGGAGGAGTCCTCGAAGTCGGCCAGCCAGCACTTGGCGCCGGAGTTCAGCGCATTGATGGTCATCTTCCGGTCGACCGGACCGGTGATCTCGACGCGGCGGTCCTTCAGTCCCGGGGCCAGCGGCGCGACGCGCCAGGAGTCGTCCTCGCGGATCGAGCGGGTCTCGGGCAGGAAGCCCGGCGTCCAGCCCTGGGCGATGCGCTCGCGCATCTGCCGGCGCCGGGCCAACAGCTCGTGGCGGCGGCCGTTGAACCGGCGGTGCAGCACGGCCAGGAACTCGAGGGCGTCCGGAGTGAGGATCTCCTCCTGCCGCGGCAGGTGCGGACCGGTGATCGTCACGCCGTTGAGGGTGATGGGCTGGTCGGTGGGGTACATGGCGTTCTCCTGGGAATCTGGCCCGCTCGGCGCTGGGCGGGACGGAGGGAAGATGGTGTGCGTGCCCCGGGCTGGGGAAGGAGGGGGCGACGGCGGCGCCGCAGGTGGGGTGCCGCCGTCGGGTTGGTCTGGGGGTGGTCTGGAGGGTGGGAAAGCGGCGGGCGGCCG
>DATBUG010000599.1:0-5784 GCA_036516315.1 Citricoccus sp. | reverse complement strand
TTCTGGTGCGGCGTGTGTTCTGGTGCGGCGTGCGCGTCGGTGGTGCGGGCCCGGACCGGGGGTCAGGGCTGGGGGGTCAGGCGGCCGCCAGAACGGTCGCCAGCTCGGGCAGGGAGGCCACGGTGACCTCGGGGCGGGCGTAGTACGAGGGATAGCCGACCCCGGTGCGGTCGACCCACGCGGTCCGCAGCCCGGCCCGGGCGGCGCCGTGGAGGTCCCAGGGGTGCACGGCGACCAGCAGCATCTGGTCCTCCGGGACCTCACAGCGCTGGGCGGCGTACTGGTAGGCGCCGGAGTGTGGTTTCCACACACCGGCGTCCTCCACGGAGAGGAACCTCTCGAACTGTTCCTCGAGCCCGGCCGACGCGGTCAGCCGCTCGGCGACCTCGGCCGAGCCGTTGCTGAGCGTGACGAGGCGGTGCCCGGCCGCGCGCAGCCCGCGGACGCCGTCGGCCACGTCCGGGTGCAACGGCAGCTCCGCCATCGAGGCGACCAGCCGCTGCGTGGTCCCGGCGGGGCTGCCGATCCCCGCTGCCTTCTGCAGTCCGTCCAGGACGTCCGCGCCGATGTCCGCGAAGCGCGCAGTCTCTCCGTTCGCGGCCAGCGCGAAGCCTTCCCGCAGCACGGTGGTGAACCAGAGGCGGGCGAGCTCCGCGGGCAGGCCGGCCTGGATGAACCGGTGGTCCAGGACCGAGAGGTCCGAGAGGGTCTCGTTGACGTCGAAGACGATCACCGCCGGTGTTCCGGTCACGAGGGGGCTCCTTCCGTGGGGGGCCGCGGCGTGCCGTGGCGCCTCCTGCGCGGCACGGCACGATCCTGTGGCCCACCCTGCCACCCCCGCGGGCGGCGCACCAGGTCATCCGCCCGTCACCGGGAGGCTGTCCGGTGGGCCGGCCGGGAACGCAGCGGAACGCCGTACCCCTGATGGCCCCGTCTTCTACGGGCGTCTTGGCCGGGAATTGTCCTCCGGTGCGGGGAGGCCGGCGAGCAACCGGTCGATCGTGTCCCGGTAGCGGCTGGCGGTGACCTGCTGCAGGTCCTCGAGCATGGCACGCAGTCCGGGGATCATCCGGAGGGAGTCCTGACCGTAGTGTGCGGGTTCGCGCACAGCCAGCTGGACGAGATCGCTGACCGACTGCGGATGATGGACGACCCGGACCTGCCCCTGGTCATCGGCGATGTACGGGCTCGGAGTGGCCTGCTGCACCAGGTGCCGGAGGATCCGGTGCAGTTCCTGCAGGCACTGCAGGGCGGTGGTCGGGTCGTTGACCCCCGGGGAGAGGGCCCGGTCGATGATGTCCACCAGCTGCCGGATGCCGAACGCCACGTCCTGGTGCGCCACCCGTTGGGGCCCGACGCCCACGAACCGGTAGACCTTCCGGGATGTGCGGGCGTCCAGTTCGGAGGTTCCCCAGAGGGTGAGCAGGTCCTGGCCCTCGACGAGGAACTCGCCCACGGACCGGTCGACGCTCACGACGACGTCGTGCCGGGCGGCCCAGCGTGCCAGCCCGGGGTAGTCCACGTGGGTGATGGCACCGTGGCGCGGGGCCGGCAGACGCACCTGCGGGGTGCCGCCGTCGGGCGACCAGGTGGGGCCGAAGGTCGGTGCCAGGTCCTCGGCACGTTCCGGGTACATCCGTCCGGCGGTCTTGAGGGTCTGGTCGCCGATCCGGGAGATGACGTGGGAGACCTGGACGGTGGTGGTGATGTGGTGGATGAAGGCCAGGAAGTACCCCATGCAGGCCAGAACCAGGACGAACGCCAGCGTGACCGAGACCTGGGGGACGAACTGCTCGGAGACATTCGACCCGCGCACGTACCGGGTCACCGTCAGGGCGAAGATGAACGTGGCGATGAAGATCCCGAGCGTTCCCTGCACGATCCTGCTCTGCAGGAACCCACCCAACGCGCGCGGTGTGAACTGGCTGGAGGCCAGTTGCAGCACCACGATGGTGATGGAGAAGACCAGCCCGGTCACGGAGATCATCGCCGAGGACACGGTGCCCAGCACCTCGCGGGCCCCGTCCGGACCACCCTGGAACACGTACTGCAACCGGGTGGTCCCCCACGACTCCTCGATGAGGGGCAGGATGATCCCCGCGACGAGAGCGGCCACCACGCAGACCGCCGGCAGTGCCCAGAACGGCTTCCAGAGCCGGCTCCACCAGTTCTCGGCCGGTGCCCGGGGCACGGCGCCGCGGGCACGGCGTCCGGGACGCTGTCCGGAGCGCCCCGCCGAGACAGCCAGAGGTCCTGGGGTCCGGGACTCGTCCATGGTCGTGTTCCTCTCGGTGACTCCGCCAGACGGGGGGAACCCTGGTGGTCGGACTGGTCGGCTCAGGGTCGCTCAGTCGAGGGGCACTGGCGGTCCGCGGACCGCTCGATGGTGGGCACCGGCCGCGCCTGGGCCTGCTCGACCGTGGTGGCCGCGCCGTGCTCACGGATGTCCTGGATCAGCCAGTCCATCTCCTCGATCTCCTCCCGTTGGGCCTTGCTGATCTGCGCAGCCAACTCGCACACCCGCACGTCCTGGATCCCGGCCCGCTCGGAGCGGGTGATGGCCAGGGAATGGTGCGGGATCATCGCCTGCATGAAGTCCTCGTCATCCACCGTGGCCTGGCTGCGGTCCAGCGCGATCCCACCGCCGAGCAGCAGCACCCCGCCGACGATGATGGCGAGGTTGGCCCGGGGGTTCTTGTACATGTTCAGCATCCAGGCCAGCATCACCACGACCATGGCCCCGCCCATGGTCAGGGTCATGAAGAACCGGGACTCACTCCAGCGCACGTGGCCGAACTCCCAGGATCCGGCGAACATGGTGAAGTACATGATCACCATGCCGGTCAGGATCATCGCGCCGAAGCGCAGGTACATGCTCCGGCCGTGCTTCTGCTGGTGCTCGTCGTGGCGAGCATCCTGGCGGTCTCCGGCGGAGTGGTCGTCGTTGTTCTGTGTCATCGCTGGGTTCTCCTCATCTGGATCGGTGCGCTGTTGCCGGTCCTATGTCGGTCAGAGGTCGTCCGCGCCGCGGACGTCCTCCAGGGCGGAGCCGCTGCCGTACTGGCTGGTGCTGATGATGCTGAGCTTGCCATTGGTCTCCAGCACGACTGCTTTGACCTGGGAGAGGTCTCCGGTGCCCTGCATCCGGACGGCCTGCCGCAGCTCTGATTCGGTCAGGCGGTTGCGCTTCAGCGCCTCAGGGCGGACCTGCCCGTCCGCCAGGAGGAGCACCGGCCGGGAGGTCAACCCGTCGCGGGCCCGTTGCCAGTGCGCCGAGACGGTGGCGATCAGGTACTGGAGCCCGGCCAGCAACGCCAGCGCAGTAACGCCCTCGGTGAAGGAGACGTCCGCGGAGAGCAGGATGGTGGCCAGGGTCGAACCCAGGGCGACGGTGACCACGAAGTCGAAGGCATTGAGCTGGCTCAGGGTCCGCTTGCCCGAGACCCGCAGCACCACCACCAGCACCGTGTAGGCGGCTGCACCGACCACGATGATCCGGGCGATGTCAGCCCAGGAGTCGAACCACATGGCTGGTGCCTCCTTCCCCGGCCCGTGGCGGGCCGGCCGGTCCCGGGCCGGGCGGCTCCGGGGTGCCCCGGTCGCAGGGGCATGTCACGCGCGTCGCGAGGCCCGCTACCTAGCTCGGGCAACTCTGCTTAGAGTGGGGCCTTCACCCGTTGTCCAGCAAGTGCCCCCGGGAAGGTGATGCGCCATGAACCGTGCCCCTGCCCGAGCCACGCAGGAGCGGATGCGGGCCGCCGAGGCGCTGGCCGCCCGGCTGGACCGCCCCATGGGGTTCCTGGGGGTGCTGTTCCTCTTCGTGGTCCTCGGCCAGCTGCTGGTCACCGACCCGCAGTGGACCCGACTGTTGTCCGTGACCGGCTGGGTGTTCTGGGGCGTCTTCGTCGCCGAGTTCGTCCTGCGAGCCTACGTGGCCGGTTTCCAGGCCACGTTCTGGCGCCGGAACTGGTGGCAGGTGATCTTCCTGCTCATCCCCTTCCTGCGTTTCGTCCGGGCCCTGCAGGCCGCGCGCCTGCTGCGGGTGACCCGGGTGGCGCGCGTCGGCGGCATCGTCTCGGCCGGTGTGCGCGGTTCCCGTTCGGCCGGCCGCCTGCTCTCCAGCCGGATCGGCTGGCTGGCGGCGGTCACCGTCGTCGTCATCCTCGCCGCCAGCCAGCTGTTGTACGCCGTGGGTTCCCACACCGGTTACACCACCGCACTCTACGAGGCGGCCATGGCCACGATCACCGGCACCGGGATCACGGCCGAGGACCCGTTCGCCAAGGCGCTGCAACTGGTCCTCGCCGTGTATTCGGTGGCCGTGTTCGCCACCCTGGCCGGTTCCCTGGGCGCCTACTTCCTGCGCGGTCAGGACCCGGTGGCCGCTGGCGTGCTCGAGGAGGATCCTGCCGATGAACCCGGCTGACCTCGGCGTCACCACTCGGGCATGCACCACTGCGGTTGATCACCGGCGGCTCCCCCTGCACGGCGCCCTGCCCACCTCCCGGCGCGGACCGCACCTCGCCTCGACCGTTCGGCGACCGGTGAGACTAGCCTGGAGGTGTGTACGGCACCGAAGAGCTCGCCGTCGCCGCTGATCTGCTCGCCTGGGTCGGTCCGGCGATCGGGCTGCCGCTGCTCGTGCTCGGCATGATCCTTCGTTCCACCGACCGACGCCTGGTTCCCACGCAGATCGTCATCATGGGCCAACGGCACCGCCCCCGGGCACGGTGGTTCACCGCCCAGGACATCTACGAACGGCGTCTGCGCGTCCCGGAGCGGGCCCGCCTCGGCGGGAGCGACCACGCCGTGGCGTACGTGGACCCCGAGCGGCCGGCACTCATGAGCCTGAGCCGACGACGGCCGATCACCGCCGTGTGCCTGGCCCTGGGCACGACCTTGGCGATCGTCGGGCTCTGCGCGCTCGTCCTGACCCTGGCCCAGGCCACCATGGTGGCGGGGCCGATTCGATGAGGCGTCACGCCCTGGCACGGACGGCCGCCAGAGGGGGAGGACATCGACTGGAGCGGAGGGCTGGTACCCCGGTGCCGTTCTCGCTTACCCTGAGCGTCACCACAGGAGTGCAAGGTCGGCGTATGGGGAGCGTGGCTGAGACCGATGAGCACCACAACCACCGATTACCAGGCATCGACCCGGACCGGGAAGATCGCCAACTTCGTCGACACCCGGGTCGGCGCCTCGCCGATCGTCAAGGAGTTCGGCCGCAAGATCTTCCCGGATCACTGGTCGTTCATGTTCGGTGAGGTCGCGCTCTACACGTTTTTGATCCTGCTGCTGTCGGGCACGTTCCTGGCGTTGTTCTTCGATCCCTCGATGGCGCACACCACCTACCTGGGCTCGTACAAGCCGCTGTACGGGGTGGAGATGTCCACCGCGTACGCCTCGACCCTGGACATCTCCTTCGACGTGCGCGGCGGGCTGTTCATGCGCCAGGTCCACCACTGGTCGGCCCTGCTGTTCGTGGCGGCGATGAGCGTGCACATGTTGCGCGTGTTCTTCACCGGGGCCTTCCGCCGGCCCCGGGAGCTGAACTGGGTGGTCGGCTGCGTCCTGCTGATCATGGGCCTGGCGGCCGGGTTCACCGGCTACTCCCTGCCCGATGACCTGCTCTCCGGCAACGGCCTGCGCATCATCGACGGCGTGGTCAAGGCCCTGCCGATCGTCGGCTCGTACATCTCGTTCTTCCTGTTCGGCGGGGAGTTCCCCGGCGATGCGATCATCGGCCGGCTCTACATCCTGCACGTGTTCGTGGTGCCCGGGGTG
>DATBUG010000598.1:0-5236 GCA_036516315.1 Citricoccus sp. | reverse complement strand
CGGGCCCGCTCGCGGTGGCCGGCATCCGGGAGGCCGGGGCTGACGGTGCCGGGGCCGCGCCGTCCTGTCCGGCTTGCGCCGGATCCCCGGCGAAGGGCAACACCTGGGCCTGGTCCGGCTCCGCGGCCGAGGGCGCTCCGGCGACCCAGGCCGAGGCCAGGACCCCGGACGCCACCAGCCCGGCGGCGCCGACGCCGAGCACGACTTTCCAGCCGGCCACGCCGTCACGGCGTTCCAGGACGGGGACGGAGCCCGTCTGCGGACCCTCTCCGGAGCGCCGGTCCGTGCCGGGTGCGGCGGCGCGCTCGGGTGCCGGGCCGAGGGAGGAGGCGGCACGGATGATCCGCTCGCGCTGGCCGGCCTCCTGACGGCAGTCGGGGCACTCGTCCAGGTGCGCGGACACGCGGGCCCGCGCAGACGGCGTCAGCGCTCCTTCGATGAAGGAGTCGAGACGGGTACGGGGGTGGAAGACGGCCATCAGCCCTCGTCCGTCCCTCCGGCGGGCAACCCCGGGTCGGAGGTGGGGGCACCGGTCCGGCAGGTGCCGCCGGTCGCGCGGGCCAGGATGTGCAGAGGGGTGGTTCGGTAGGTGGGGATCACTGCCGAAGACTCCTTTCCGTACCCGCCCAGTCTGCCGCGAGTTTCTGGGAGGAGCCTGAGCACACGCCCGGATCGCCGTAGACTGGGGTGCCGCGACCGGCGCTCGCCGGCGCCCGCCGCCCTGCCGACACCGGCCGCTGCTCCGACCCGCCGACACAGAATCGAGCCCGCACCATGAAGGCCTTGAGCCCCCACCAGACGGACAAGCATGCCAGCTGGGCCTTCGCCGAATCGCGTCCGGACGAGGACGAGGTCATGCTGCGGGCCCGGGAGCGCTCCGCAGACCTCGGCATCACGCCGGTAAGCGAGGGCACGGCCGCACTGCTCACCGTCCTGGCCGCCACCCGCGCCCCCGCGACGCTGGTGGAGATCGGCACCGGCGCAGGGGTCTCCGGCCTCGCGCTGATGCGCGGGTTGTCGACGTCGGCCATGCTCACCACCATCGACCCCGATGCCGAGGCCCTGCGGGCCGCCCGCGAGGCCTTCGCCGACGGCGGCTTCCCGGCCAACCGCACCCGGATGATCACGGGCCGGGCCCGGACGGTGGTCCCGCGGCTGAACGGCCGCGCCTACGACCTCGTGTTCCTCGACGCGGACAAGCCCTCCCTGGTCTTTCACGTGGAGCAGGCCGCCCGGCTGCTGCGCCCCGGGGGGCTGCTGGTGGTCAACGACGCGCTGGACCAGGACCGCGTGCCCCGGCCGGCGGTGCGTGAGGCCTCCACGGTGGCCGCCCGCGAGGCCGGCAAGCTGCTGCGCGACGAGACCCAGTGGTTCTCCGCCCTGGTGCCCACCGGTACCGGGGTGCTCGTGGCCGTGCGCCGCTGACGCCGTCCCCCGGGCGTCGCGGTTCCCGGACACCCGTCCGGGCCAGCGTCCGGGCTCAGACGCACGGGACCCCCGGTCCCGCCACGCGGCGGGGAACCGGGGGTCCCGTGCGATACCCGTGCCAGGGTGCGGACGTCAGCCTTCCGTGACCCCGACGAGGCACTCCTTGAGGGAATTGGCCTCCTCGTTGTTGAGCTCGAGGACCAGGCGTCCGCCGCCGTCGATGGGCACGCGCATGATCAGGCTCCGTCCCTCCTTGGTCACTTCCATGGGACCATCCCCGGTACGAGGCTTCATGGCTGCCATCTGTGTTCCCTTCTCAACTGCGCATCCCGTGTCACGGCGGGACCGCACCATGGATCTCGTGCGCGGCACCGGTCCGGTGACGCTCACAAGGCGCTTGACATGCTTATTATCGCGGATTCCGTGCGGTGCCGCTAATCACTCCACGCCCCGCCCCGGCCCCGGGCTCCCCACCCGCGCGCAGGGCGGCGATCTCGGCGTCGCGTTGCGCCAGGGCCGCCGCGAGCCGGTCCAGCGTCTCGTCCACCTGGTCCATCCGGTAGCCGTGCAGGGCCGGGGAGAAGCGCAGCCGCTCCACGTCCTGGGGCTCCGGGCGGTCCGGCAGCAGGACGGGGGGCAGCGTCCGCACCGGTTCGGCCAGTGGCCGGGCGAAGCCGGTACGCCCGGTCAGGGCCAGGGCCAGCAGGCCGGCGACGACCACGGCCGCCACCAGCACCAGGACCACGAACACGTTCACCGCTGGCCTCCCTCGCCCACGCCGCCCGCACCGCCCGCCGTCCCGGCGTCGCGGAGCCGGTCCGGCCAGCGCGAGACCGGCACGGTGGTGAGCACCTGTTCCACCGCCTCCTCCGGACTGTCCGCCATGCGCAGCAGTTCCACGTCGTGCGCGGCGATCATCCCACGCGCCGAGAGGGTGTCCCGGATCCACTCCAGCAAGGGGGTCCAGAACTGCCGGTCCAGCAGCACCACGGGGAAGGCGGTGACCTTGCCGGTCTGCACCAGGGTCAGCGCCTCGAAGAGCTCGTCCAGGGTGCCCAGCCCGCCGGGGGCCACCACGAAACCCTGGGAGAACTTCACGAACATGACCTTGCGGACGAAGAAGTACCGGAAGCCGATGCCCAGGTCCACCCAGTCGTTCAGGCCCTGTTCGTGCGGCAGCTCGATGCCTAAGCCCACCGAGTGCCCGCCGGCCTCCTTGGCGCCGCGGTTGGCGGCCTCCATGGCCCCGGGCCCGCCGCCGGTGATGACGGAGAACCCGGCCTGAGCCAGCCGCCGGCCCACCTCGCGCACCTGGTCGTACTCGGGCTCGCCGGGACGGGTCCTCGCCGAACCGAACACGGAGATGGCCGGGCCGAGGGTCGCCAGGGAGCCGAAGCCCTCCACGAGCTCGCCCTGCATCCGCATCACCCGCCAGGTGTCGCGGGCGATCGCCTCCGCACTGCGCCGCCCGGACGGTTCCACGGGACGCTGGCGGGACTCGAAGAGCATCTGGTCGAACGTCGGGGTCTCCGTCTCGTCGCCGCGCAGCGTCTGCGGGCCGCGCCGGACCTCCGGACGAGGCCGGCCGTCGTCGGTGTTCTGGGACATGGGACCACCCTAGTGCGCCGCCCCGCGCCCTCCCCGGACCGGGAAGCACATGTTTCAGTTTCGCAACGAATAGGTCAAACCCGGGTGAACCGCCCATGTCACCTCACAGGGCCGGAGGTTCTCGGTTAGTCTCTTCGGCATGACGCAGAGCACACCGCCGCCCACGGATCCCCCCGTGGCGGACAGCACCGGCACGCGGGTCCTGGTCGAGCTGGAGGACGTGAACAAGCACTTCGGCGCGTTCCAGGCGCTCAAGGACATCAACCTGACCATCCCCGAACGGCAGGTGGCGATCGTCCTCGGCCCCTCGGGCTCGGGCAAGTCCACACTCTGCCGCACCATCAACCGCCTGGAGACCATCGACCCGGGCGGCACCATCCGGATCGACGGCAAGCCGCTGCCGGCCGAGGGCAAGGCCCTGGCCAAGCTGCGCGCCGACGTCGGGATGGTCTTCCAGTCCTTCAACCTCTTCGCCCACAAGTCGATCCTGGAGAACGTCACCCTGGGCCCGGTCAAGGTCAAGGGCGTGAAGAAGGCCCAGGCCGAGAAGGACGCCATGGAGCTGCTCGAGCGCGTGGGCGTCGCCCAGCAGGCCCGGAAGATGCCGGCCCAGCTCTCCGGCGGCCAGCAGCAGCGCGTCGCCATCGCCCGGGCGCTGGCCATGAAACCCAAGGTGTTGCTCTTCGACGAGCCCACCTCGGCCCTGGACCCGGAGATGGTCCAGGAGGTGCTCGACGTCATGGTCCAGTTGGCCCACGGCGGCATGACCATGGTCGTGGTCACCCACGAGATGGGCTTCGCCCGCAAGGCCGGGGACCGGGTGCTGTTCATGGACGAGGGGGCCATCCTCGAGGACACCGACCCCGAGACCTTCTTCACCCGGCCGCAGCACCCGCGCGCCAAGGACTTCCTGGGCAAGATCCTCACCCACTGAGGACGGGCACCCACCCGTCCCGCCCAGACCACCCACCGCACCGACATCCGCACCGTCACTGGAGGAATCACCATGCGTACGAAGTTCATCTCCGCGGCCGCCCTGGCCGCGTCCGCCGTCCTGGCCCTGTCCGCCTGCTCGCCCTCGTCCACGGACAACGGTGGCGGCGGCGAGGCCAGTGAGGGCCAGACGCAGTCCGGGGGCGACTCGGTCCGCATCGGCATCAAGTTCGACCAGCCCGGCCTCGGCTTCCGCGAGGGCTCGGGCGAGCCGACCGGCTTCGACGTAGACGTCGCCACCTACGTGGCCGGCGAGCTGGGCTACTCCGAGGACCAGATCGAGTGGGTCCAGACCCCCTCCGCCAACCGTGAGAACGCCCTGGAGGGCGGTGAGGTCGACATGATCTTCGCGACCTACTCGATCACCGACGAGCGCGCCCAGCGCGTGGGCTTCGCCGGCCCGTACTTCGTGGCCGGCCAGGACCTGCTGGTCCGTGAGGACGAGAGCGGGATCTCCGGCCCGGAGGACCTCGAGGGCAAGAACCTGTGCTCGGTCACCGGGTCCACCTCCGCGCAGAAGATCAAGGACGAGTACGCGCAGGGCGTGAACCTCGTCGAGCAGGGCGGCTACGCCGAGTGCGTGACGTACCTGGAGTCCGGCCAGGTGGACGCCGTCACCACGGACGACATCATCCTCGCCGGCCTGGCCGCCACCCCGGAGAACTCCGGCAAGTTCAAGGTCGTCGGCAACCCCTTCACCGTCGAGCGCTACGGCGTGGGCATCCCGAAGGGCTCGGACCAGTGCCAGGCCATCAACGACGCCATCTCGAAGATGAAGGAGGACGGCGCCTGGGAGGAGGCCCTGACGACGAACACCGAGGGCACCGGTTACACCCCGGACGATGAGCTCAACAACGGCCCCGAGGCCGAGATGGAGTCCTGCGACGCCTGAGGCGGGCGTCCCTGAGCTGTGAGACGGCGGCGGGCCGGCATCCCGGCCGGCCCACCGCCGTCGCCCCTCCCCGTCCGCCCATCCCCGGGACAGGAACCCCATGAACGGTTTTCTCGAACTCTTCGCCGAGTACGACATCCTCGGCGCCTTCTGGATGAACGTCCGCCTGACCGTCCTCGCGGCGCTCGGCTCGTTCGTGCTGGGCACGGTCCTGGCCGTGTTCCGCATCTCCCCCGTGCCCTCGATGCAGGCCATCGGCACGTCCTACGTCAACGTCGTGCGCAACACCCCGCTGACCATCATCATGGTGCTCGG
>DATBUG010000597.1:0-1767 GCA_036516315.1 Citricoccus sp. | reverse complement strand
TGGCCGCACCACGGGCGGACCAGGCCCTGCACGCGGTAGGCCTCCACCATCGGCGTGCCGTGCTCAACCGTCACACGCGTAACAATTGTCACATGGATGGTGTCACGACTGTGAGTTGCATCACTTCCTAGGGGTTCCGTGATCCTGACGGACCCGGATACCGTGCCGGCTTCCCGGGCAGGCCGAGGGCGTGGCGCTGGCGAGCACCACGCTGGCCGTCAGCGCGGTGACTAGGGCGGATATCCCGGACGCCCTCCTCGCAGGCCCGCCTCCTCAGGGCCGTCCCGCTCGTCCGAGCGGCGCTCACCGGTCATCTGCTTATCCGTACGGGCGCGCCAGCAGTTTCCGCGGTGGCCCCGAAACCGCCGGCCCCCCGTCCCTAAGGTGCATACGGCACCGGGGGGATGCCAGAGGGCTGTCTCCCTGCGCCTGCCATGGACGACAGAAGGAACCGCATGACCCCGGTCACCCACGCCGCACCGATGACCGCCCGCCGACGCCGCGCGTCGCGCCCCGGCTCCCGGGTCCTGACGGCTGCACTCACCGTGTGCAGCCTGGCCGGGATCTCCGCGGGAACCGCCGCACCGTCAGTGGCGGCGCCCGTGGCCGTCCAGGCCGCTGCCACCACAGCCTGCGCGACCCCGGACTTCGCCGACGCGCCCCCGGGGAGCAGCTTCTACACCGCCATCACCTGGATGCGGTGCGCGGGCATCAGCGCCGGACAGGCCGACGGCCGTTTCGGCAAGAACCGTCAGATCACCCGCGGGGAGACCGCCCAGTTCCTGTACCGGCTGTCCGGGGACAAACACGACGCCGGTACGTGGCAGGACTTCAAGGACGTCAACCCGGGCGGGGCCGGGTTCGAGGCGATCTCCTGGATGCAGGCCAAGGGGTACACGGCCGGCTACTCCAACGGGCGGTTCGGCATCAACGACCCCATCACCCGCGGCGAGCTCGCCGCCTTCCTGCACCGGATGTCCGGTGAGAGTCGCTACCGGGCCCCCTCCGCCTCACCGTTCACGGACATGGGCCCGACCACCGCGTTCTACCGGGCCGCGACCTGGCTGAGGTCCACCCAGTTGGTCAGTGGGTATGCCGACGGCACCTTCCGGCCCAGCCGCTCCGTTTCCCGCGGAGAAGCGGCCACCTTCATGTACGCCATGGAGTCGCGCACCCACGGCACCCCGCCCGCCTACACCGTGCCGGTGCGCTCCCACGCCCCGGTGGCCAACTCGACCGGCGGCAGGGGAGGGGCCTATACGGACACCCAGGGCATCCTGTTCACCAACGGCACCGTGGCCTCCCGCTATCACCTCTACGCCGGGCACCTCAAGGGCGCGAAGCCACACGGGATCATGATCCACCTGCACGGCGACGGCGGCTTCGAGTACGAGCAGCCCCAGTGGTCCACCATCCCGGCCTACGAGAAGCTGGCCGAGCAGCACGGGCTGATGCTCGTCGTCCCGCGCACCCCGGACACGGGCACCACCACCTGGTGGAAGAAGGAATCCTCCAGCCAGTGGGCCGCGGACCTGCTCAAGGACCTGGGGAAGAAGTACAACCTGGACCTGAACCAGGTGTACTGGACCGGATACTCGGGCGGGGCCGACACCGTGGCCCGGCACATGATGAACACCCATTCGGCCGGCTGGACCGGCGGGGCCGCCGTCATCGTGGCCGGTGGCGGGATCTACGGTCAGAGCGCCCCGCGCCGGCCGATCTCCCCGATGCTGCTGAAGAACTACGAGATGCACTGGGTCGTCGGCT
>DATBUG010000596.1:0-2110 GCA_036516315.1 Citricoccus sp. | reverse complement strand
TGGTGGGCATGGCTCTCCGCTGGCACTCCTCGCACCGCCCGCCCCGCTCCGGGCGACGGCCCGAGATGACCGGGAACCTGAACGCGCCGCCAGGCCTGTCCGTCCGGGTTGTCGTGACCGTGGTGGCCGTGATGGCCGCGGTGGCTGTGGTGGCCATCCTCACGACGCCGGGCCCGGCCCGGGCCGACGCGGATCCCGGCCCCGGTGCCGCGCCCTGGTCCGCACCGTCCGATGCGGGGGCGCCCTCGGCCGTGCTGCGGGCCTTCGACCCACCGTCCGCGCCCTGGGCGGCCGGACACCGTGGGGTGGACTGGGCCGCCCCGGGGGGCCAGGTCCTCGCCCCCGGCGACGGGACCATCCGGTTCGCCGGGCCGGTGGCGGGGCGGCCGGTCGTGACCATCGCCCACCGGAGCGGGCGGTTGTCCAGCCTCGAACCGGTGGAGCTGACTCCCGGCCGGGCCGTCGGCGACCGCGTCACGGCGGGGCAGGCACTGGGAACCGTGGCGGCGGGTTCCGGACACTGCCCCGTCTCCTGCGTGCACTGGGGCGTGCGCGTCCCGGGCGGCTGGACGGTGCAGGGTACGGCCTGGGACCGCTACCTGGACCCGCTCGTGCTCCTGGGGCTCTCGGGTCCCTCGGTGCTGTGGCCCGTCACCGGCGAGCCTCCGTCCCGTGAGGCGCGACGGGCGCGACGGCCCGCGATCTCCGCGGCCAGGGCCACGAGGGCGCGGGCGGAGGCGTCCCAGGAGAAGGTGGCGGCCTGCGCCGCTGCAGCGCGGGACGCGGCGGCGAACACGGCCGGGTCCTCGAGCTCGCGGACCCGGGCCGCGAGCGCCGCCGGGGAGGGATCGGCGTCGGTCCCCGCGGCCGCCCCGGCGGGACCGAGGGGCACGTACCGCGCGGCGGCGCCGTCAGGACCGCCGATCTCCCGGAAGATCTCGAGGTCGGAGAGCACCACGGGAGTCCCCTGGGCCATCGCCTCGGCCACCGGGAGCCCGTACCCCTCGGACCGGGAGAGGGTGACCAGGGCCGTGGCCGACCGCAGCAGCCGGGCGTACTGCTCGTCGCTGGTGCCCCGGTGGAACTCGATCGCCTCCGGCGGGACGGCGGAGGCGGCCGCCACGCGCAGCAGCTCGGCCTCGCGGTCCACCGAGATCCGGGACAGCAGGTGGAGCCGGTACCCCGGCAGCAGGGCCAGCCCCCGGATGAGGGTCTCCACGTTCTTGTAGTCCATGAAGGACCCCATGTAGATCAGTGAGCGCTCGGGCGCCTCCCGGGGGTCCCGGGGCGCCCCCACGGCCTGCGGGGCATTGCCGATCACCCGGATCTCCCGGTTCGTGAGCCGGTGCCGCCGCATGAGCCGGCGCGTGGTCTGCGAGACCGTCGCCACGGCGTCCGCGCGGTCGAGGACCAACCGCTGGGGCCAGTAGGCCAGGTGGAAGGCGCGCCAGAGCAGTCGGACCGGGGCCGGCAGGTCCGCCGGCGGCGTGCGGTGCTGGTAGTAGATCAGGTCGTGCAGGGTGAGGATCAGCCCATAGTCACGGCCGGCGGACCCCATGGTCTGCATCGGGGAGAACACCACGTCCGGGCGGTGGGGGTTCAGTTGCCGGGCGATGAACGGCTCCGCCGGGGACGTCGGCGCGGTCGCCTTGACCCAGGGGACGCCGTCCGGCAGCAACCGCAGCTGCGCCTCGTCCGAGATGACCATGGTCACCTCCGCCAGGGGCGCGGCGGCGGCGATCAGGCTCGCCCCATAGCGGGAGATGCCGTCATGGAAGTCGGTCCGCGTGTACCGGGCGTCCATGAACAGGCGTAAACGGCCGGTCGGTCCGGGAGAGTCAGGCTCTAGCACGCGGTCCACGCTACCGGCAGAGCCGATCGGCCCGCCTGTCATCACGATTTCATCACTTGCAGGTGACGGGCGGATAACGCTTCCGCTACAGTAGGTCACGGTCCGGGGGTCATTCGCCGGGTCACCTGGAGCAATCCAGCGCCCACTCGGGCACCGCGCGCGCTTCCCCGGACGTTCCGTCCCTCGCGTTGGACAAGAAAACATCGCTCGCATCCAGCAAGGGGACCACTGTGTCTACTTCCCAGAATCGGCCTGCCC
>DATBUG010000595.1:0-1504 GCA_036516315.1 Citricoccus sp. | reverse complement strand
GGTCACCGAGGCGGACAACGTCCTGTTCACCACCCTGACGATGAACACCCAGTCGCTCCACCTGGACGCGGCGTGGTCCTCCGGCACGGAGTTCGGCGAACCGCTGGTCAACAGCATGTTCACGCTCTCCACGCTGGTCGGGCTCTCCGTGGCCCAGCTGACCCAGGGCACGATCGTGGCCAACCTGGGCTTCTCCGAGGTCTCCTTCCCGGCCCCGGTGCGCGCCGGGGACACCCTCTACGCCGAGACGCTCATCGCCGCCAAGCGCCGTTCGTCCTCGCGCCCGCACCAGGGGATCGTGGAGTTCCACCACACCGCGCGGAACCAGGACGGCACCGTGGTCGCGGTCGCCAAGCGCTCCACCCTGATGCAGCTCTCGCCGCAGGCGCTCGCCGCCGAGCATCCCGGGGGAGGCGCGCGATGAGCGCGGCACACCCGGGACCGGCCATCCTGTTCTGCCCGGCGGACCGGCCGGACCGCTACGCCAAGGCGGCCGCCGCGGCCGACGCCGTGATCCTGGACCTCGAGGACGCGGTCGCCCCGGTGGACAAGGAGGCCGCCCGCGGTCACGTGGCCGCCTCGAACCTGGACCCGGAGTCCACGATCGTGCGGGTCAACCCGGTCGGGACGGTCGATCATGACCTGGACCTGGCGGCGCTCGACGGCGGGCCGTACCGGTTGCTCATGCTCGCCAAGGCGGAGCACGCCGGCCAACTGGACCACCTGCACGAGGCCGGCTACCGGGTCATCGCGCTGTGCGAGACGGCCGCCGGCGTCGAGTCGGCACCGGAGATCGCCCGGCACCCCGCGGTGGTGTCCCTGATGTGGGGTGCCGAGGACCTCGTGGCCTCGATGGCCGGCCGGTCCAGCCGCTTCGCGGAGGGCCCGCGCCGGGGCCGGTACCGGGACGTGGCCCGCTACGCCCGGTCCAGGGTCCTGGTGGCCGCCGCCGCGGCCGGCACGGTGGCGGTGGACTCCGTGTTCCTGGACATCCCGGACCTGGAGGGGCTGCGCGCCGAGGCGGAGGACGCGGCGGCCTCCGGCTTCGCCGCCACGGCGTGCATCCACCCCTCGCAGGTGGAGGTGATCCGCCAGTCCTACGCGCCGGGCGAACAGGAACTGGAGTGGGCTCGCGCGGTGCTGGCGGAGGCGGAGGCCCAGCCGGGGGTGTTCCGGTTCCGCGGCCGCATGGTGGACGAACCCGTGCTGCGGCAGGCCCGGCGGATCGTCGGCTGACGGCTGACGGCTGACGGCTGACGGCTGACGGCGGACAGCCGGACGCTCAGGACGGCGTGACGGTGATGACCACCTTCCCCACGGCCGTGCGGTCCTCGATCGAGGCCAGGGCCTGGGCCGCGTGCTCGAGCGGGTAGACGTGCTGGACCACCGGGTGCAGCGCCCCGGCGTCCAGGAGGTCCTGCACGCGGGTCCGGACCCGGGCCAGGGTGCCCGGGCGCTCGGCGTCCATCACGTCCATCGCCAGGCCCCGCAGGGTGAGGTTGCG
>DATBUG010000594.1:0-2558 GCA_036516315.1 Citricoccus sp. | reverse complement strand
TGGCCGCCGTGGCGGAGCCCCTCACCCCCGCTGCCGCGCGCGCCTGGCTGGCCGCCCAGTCCGGACGCGAGGCCGTGCTGGAGGAACTGGAAGGCATCGACGTCGGCGGGGCCTACCCTGTGGCCGTGCCCGCCATCGAATGGGCCATGTTCCGCCGTCGCCTGTTCATGGGCCAGGAGGACGCCTTCATCCCGCAGGTGTGCACCGCCTGGACCGCCCGGGCCGAGCACATCGCCCGCGCCGAGCCCTGGGACGAATCGGGCGCGGCCCGGTTGCGCGTGGGCTCACGCGTGGAGCCCGGCAGTTGGCGGCTGCTCGCCTGATCCTCACTAATCCCCCCGGGCCGTTTGCCGGTCCGCGGAGGCCTCCTGTGCGGGCCCGTCCACCGGAATGGACACCGTGAACGTGGAGCCGACGCCCTCCTCGGACCGTACCGAGATCTCCCCGCCGTGGGCGCGGACGTAGGCCCGGGTGATCGCCAGGCCGAGGCCGGTGCCGGGAATGGCCGCCCGCCGGACGTGCTCTGCACGGTAGAAGTTGGTGAACAGCTTCTCCTGCTCCTCCGGGCTCATGCCGATGCCGGTGTCCGCCACCACCACCTCGGCGCAGTCCCCCGCCCGACGGACCGTTACGGTGACGGTGCCGCCGGCCGGGGTGTACTTGATGGCGTTGGAGACCAGGTTGTCCACCACCTGGCTCATCTTCACCTTGTCCGCCTGCACCACCAGTTCCTCCGGCGCATCGGTCACGAGCGTGACCTCCCCGTTGCCGGCCCGGACACGGGCCGAATCCACGCTGTGCCGGACCAACCGGGCCAGGTCCGTGCGCTCGAGGACCAGGACGGCGTTGCCGGAGGCGGCATCAAGCAACGAGTTCACCATGGTCAGCAGCCGGTCGGCGTTGCGCTGGCAGGTCTGCAGGTACCTGATGACGGCCGGGTCCTGTTCGTCCTCCAGCGCCAGGTCCAGGAAGCCGATGATGGACGTCAGCGGGGTGCGGAACTCGTGGGAGACGTCCGCGACGAACTGCTCCCGGGACCGGATCGCGTCGATCAGGTCGGTGACGTTCTGGAAGACGATCACCGTCCCGTCGAACTCGCCGTCCTCGTCCCTCATGGCCTGGGCCGAGATGGACAGGAACTGCTGGCTGCCGTCCCTGCCGAGCGCGTAGAGCCGGCCGGAGAAGCTCTCCCCACGCACGGCCCGGTACACCGCGCGCTCCTCCTTCGGCACCGGGGTCTTCCCGTCCGGCTCGAAGACCAAGAGGTCCGGTTCGGTGGCATCGTGCCTGCCGTCCGGCTGCCCGATGAGGTGCTGGCGTCGCTGCGCGGCGTTCATGATCAACCCGTTGCCCTCCCGGTCCGTGACGACGATGCCGACGTCCGGGGTGTCGAGGATGGTCTCGAGCCTGCGCTTCTGCTGGCGGGTGGTGGCCAGGACGGTCTTGAGTTCCTCGCGCTGCCGGTCCAGGCTGCGGGAGAGCACGCTGGCGGCGATCGCCATGGCCAACATCATGACGGGCACCAGGGCGGGACGGAACAGGTGTTCGCGGGGCAGTTCGTCCAGGTCCACGATGTACGGCCACCAGGTCACGGCCGCGCTGCCGATGAAGCCGAGCACGATGCCCCACACGGGGTACATCCTCGACCAGGCCAGCCAGAAGACGGGGAAGGCAGAGAGCATGGCCATCCCGTCCAGGGCGTACCGGGCGGTGTCCCAGAGGGCCGCGATCGCCGGGAAGTCCAGCAGCGGGATGGTCCACGGTGCCACGGCCGGCAACCGGTCCCACGGGATCACGGCCGCCGCGAGCGTCAGCAGCACCACGGCGGCCGCCCCGAACCAGAACGCCGGGGTGGAGGCCGGCCACGTTCCCGGGCCGTGGTCCGCGTGCACGGGCACGGCCAGCACGCAGACGACGACCACCAGCACGGAGCACGTGAGGGGAAGCTGGGAGAGGAACACCCGGCGGCGCAGGGAGAACTGGGCGAAGTACCGGCCGCCGTCGAGACGACCGTCCTCCGCGAAGGCCCTGCCCGCGACACCGGGCGCCGGCGGCAGCGCCTCCAGGATGTGCGCGGCGGCCGGGGCGGACGGTGGCCCGTCGGATGCGGCCGTCGGCCTCCGGCGTGCAGACATGGCGTGGCTCCGATCTGGCGGCGATAGGGCTTTATGCTGTCGGGAGTCCACCCTATGCTCTGGAATGTCCGTCATAGCGTGGGACGTCATACTGATGCGGGGGGCGGGAATGGTCATGGACGACCGACGTGTAGCCGTGGTCGTCGAGGACGACGACGACATCCGGGAACTGGTGGTGGCCCTGCTCGGCCAGTCGGGCTTCGAGGTGCATGCGGCGGACAACGGCACCGAGGGCGTGCATGCCGTGCGGCAGAACGATCCGGTCCTGGTCACCGTGGACCTCGGCCTGCCAGACATCGACGGCTATGAGGTGACCCGCCGGGTTCGCCGCTTCACCGACGCCTACGTCATCATGCTGACCGCGCGCCATGAGGAGATCGACACCCTCATGGGCCTGGATGCCGGCGCCGACGACTACCTCAC
>DATBUG010000593.1:0-1542 GCA_036516315.1 Citricoccus sp. | reverse complement strand
TGTAGGCGGCCCGGCGGGGACGTGGACCCATCCCTCCCGGCGGGCCGGCGCCAGGTGCGCGGCGTCCGGGAGGTGGGAGTTGCCGTGGTACACCTCCCGGGCCACGAGGGCGGACACCAGCGCGTCCAGGACGTCGTCCTGCGCCACCAGGGTCTCCGTGTGCCCGGCCAGGTCGAGGTGCGGCAACCGTCCAGTCAGGGCGGCGACGAGATCGGTCCGCACCGGCTCACGACCGGCCTTCTTGTAGGCCCGGAACGGCAGGCCCCACGTCCGCAGGGCGGCCGCCGGGTACACCTCGCAGGCGACGCCGGCACCGTCCGGTTCCACCGGCACCCCGGCGGCGCGCATGCGGGCCGCCAGGTTCGCCCACCGCAGGGCGGGATAGGCGATCCGGTCCGTGGACACGCTCAGAGGTGTCAGGCCGGTCAGCTCCTGCACCGCCCGGTCCGTGGTGCGCAGGGCCAGTTCGCGCCGCCAGGACGGACCGGACTCCGGGGCTGGGGTCAGGGTGCCGGCGCGGTGCCCGGCGACGAGGCGGACGAAGGGCTCGGGCCAGCCGAACGGGACGTCCACGCCCGCCTTGTCGGACTCGGACACCAGCTCGACGATCACGTCGTCGTCGGCGCCGAGCAGGGCCTGCTCGAGCATCAGCCGCCCGGAGCGCGGGTCCTGGACCAGGACGGCGGCCCCGGTCCGTTCGGCCGCCGCTGCCAGGTCGATGCCGATGAACCGCAGCGGCCGTGCCGGAGAAGACGGGACCGGAGGGGGCAGGACCGGGGAGGACCGACGAGGCGGAACCGGTTCCGTCACGGACGACGCGGGGACACGGTGCCGCCGGTGAACCGCGCGAAGCCGGCGAGCACGCGCGACCAGTCCTCGCGCACCCCTGGCGCCCCACTCCCCCGGACGGTGAGCGACGCATGCTGTGCCTCGGCCCCGTCCGCGGTCCGCTCCCCCGGAGCCCCGGCATCGTCGCCGGCCGCGAAGGCCAGGCTGACCTCGGCGCGGCCCGTCACCGGTGCGCCGCCACCGGTCGCTCCTGGGGAGCCACCGGGACCTCCGGACCAGCGCAGGGTCAACGACGCCCCCTCGGCCCCCACGACCTCGGCCCAGCGGTGACAGTCCCCGTCCGCCCCCTCTTCGAGCAGGGCCCCCTCCTCGAAGCCGAGGTGACTGTCCGGTCCGCAGGCCCTCATAGCCGCCGGCCACCACAGGTGGAGATGGTCCAGGAAGGCGTCGGCGAGCCGCTCGGCGTCCAGCGGGACGGCGACCACCACAGACCACGGCTCGTGGCCCGGGCCGCCGGCAGCCTCGCCGGGGGCATCCTCCGACGACGGCGGCTCGGCGAAGGGATCGAGGAAGAGGCTCTCGGACATGGCACCATCCTCGCATCCGGGGTCTGTGTGGGGTGTGGGGGTTAAACACAGAAGCCCTGGACCGTGTGGTCCAGGGCTTCTGGTCAATGGTTGTCCGGCGGCGTCCTACTCTCCCACATCCTCCCGGATGCAGTACCATCGGCGCTGTGGGCCTTAGCTTCCGGGT
>DATBUG010000592.1:0-12374 GCA_036516315.1 Citricoccus sp. | reverse complement strand
GGTGCCGGCGCTGGCCGGCCTCGTCCCGGGCTGGCTGGCCTGGACGGGCCGCTACCGGAACTGGGCCCGTCAGCCCAATTCCCTCTGGTCCACCACCCGGTACAACTACTTCCCCCTGTACATGGGATGGGTCGCGATCACCTGGATGGTGCTGTGGACGAGCATCTGGATCGACCATTTCAACCCCGGATGGATGTCCAGCGTCCCCGGATTCACCGTCCTGATGCCGTTCCTGGCCGTGACCGTGCTGCTGAACTTCTGGTGGCCCCGCGCGCTGACGCCGGCCTGGCACCAGGACTGGGTCGGGCGCGGAGGCACGGTCGACACCCCGCTCCGCCGGCCCGACGGCCCCTGACCCCTTCCCCGAGCACTGGAGCCTAGCGATCCCATGACTCCCTCCGAGCAGCCCCTGACGACCGGGTACCTCGGCGTCCTGCAGTTCCGGCCGGCCCCGCATTGGATCGCCGAGCGCGTCCGTCCCGAGATCGAACTGGTGGCCACCTTCCCGGTGGACGAGGACACGTTCCGGCCCTCGATCGTGGTGACGGTGAACCCCTTCGAGGGCAGCATCCGCGAGTTCAGCGCCAAGGCCCTCACGGGGCTGACCTCCACGCTGCGGGAGTGCCGGGTGGTGGACGTCAGCGGGTGGGAACGCCGTCCCGGTGACCGCCCGGAGGAGCACCTGGGCGTGGAGACGGATTCGTCCCTGCTGTCCCGCCGCCTCGAGTACCTGCACCGCGCGGACAACGGCAGGCTGGTCTCTGGGGTGGACTACCTCGCTCTGATGGACGGCTGGGCCGTGCAGATCACGTCGACCTGCGCCGTCCAGGACCGGCTGTTCCTCGCCGGTGACCTCGAGGCGATGGCGCGCAGCGTGGAGGTGGCGGCGTCCGCCATGGCACCGCCACCGGCGCCGGTCACCACGGAGCCCGGGTATGACCCCACGGCCACCGCGGCCTTCGACCTGCCCGTGGAGGACCTGACGCCCTGGCAGGGTGCCTCTCAGCTCGACGCCGGCGACGGCTGGCTGAGTCCACTGGCCCTCGAGCGCCTGCAGGAGTCCGCCGGGCTGGCGCTGGGCCGGCTCGCCCCGGCGCCGCCGGACGGGCTCGTGACGGAGCTGGAGGACGCCGGCCTCGTGGCCGACGGCCGGCTGACGGACACGGGAGACCTGCTGGCCACGTTGCTGACCGAGTCCGCCTTCCGGCTCCGGCTCACCGGCCGGCACGGCGCCCGGGAGAGCACCGTGCAGGTGTTCGCGGTGTCGGACGTCGCGCTCGTCGTCGCCCAGCAGGGGTTCGCGGAGCTCGTCCTCGGCGCCGAGTGGGCGGCCCCGGGCGAGGACGACCTGCACGTGGGGGTCGTGCCGCTGTCCGAACTCTCGGCACGGCTGCTGGCCTGGACGGGGTCACCACCGGCCTGGAACCTGCTGCCCACCCCCGCGCTGATCCCGCCGGAGCAGTTCGACGCACGGCTGGCCGGCCCGCAGGCGCTCCCCCGCGAGGCGGACCCGGTCCTGCGCGAGCTGTGGGCCGAACCGTGGTGGACCTGGCGCATCGAGGCGGAGGCGGACGGCCTGGAGGACCTGCCGTCGTCGACCGTGCTGACCACCCCGCGCCGCGGCAGTTACCGGGTGGGCCTGGTGACGGACCCGGACACGGGCCGGGACCGGGTCCTGCTCTGGCCGGCCGAGTCCTCGTTCCTGCTCGGCCTGGTGGAGGACCTGGTGCAGGCGGCACACTTCGGGCGGGCCCCCCAGCTGAGCTGAGGGACCGGGCAGAGGGGCGGGGCAGGGATCAGGCGGGCGTCAGGGCGCCTTCTCCGCGTAGGCGCGGAAGTTCTCCAGCTGGGCCGCCTCGGCCTCCGCGAGCGCGGTGACCAGATCCGTGGCCTCGTCGTGCAACGGCGCGGCGGCACGGACGGCCACCTTCAGCTGCACCCGGGTCCAGTCGCCGTCCGGCAGCAACAGGTACCCGTACTCCACCCGCAGGTCCGAGTCGTCCGTGCCGTTGACCATGGTCATGCCGCGCCCGGGGTCGAAGGTGGCCAGCGTGTACTGGCGTTCGTGCCCACCGGTGACATAGGTCAGTTCCTGGCCGGGGCCCTCGGGGCCGTTGACGCGCATCTCGTCCACCCCGGGCAGCCAGACCGGCGTGGCCGACCAGTCGGTGATCAGGTCCCACACCCGGTGGGTGGGCAGGTGGACCACGACCTCGTCCTCCAGCGCGGTGAACGTCTCCATGAGTGCATCCTGACAAGCGACGGCGCGAGACGGAAGACCAGACCGGCGCGCGGTTCCGGCTTCCGGCCCCGGCGGCGGCCCCGGTGGCGGTGCCGGTGGCGACCCTCACGGGCCGGGGCCGATTGACCCCGGCAGGCACGGTCCATACCGTGAAGGTCGTCACACTCTTCCACCCGTCCCGCACGCCGCCGTCGCCACCGGTGGCAGACGAGGAGCCCGCACCATGTCCAGCGCACCCGGCAGTACCCGCACCGCACTCCGCAAGGAGGGCACGCCGCTCTCCCGGGCCATGCGGCCGATCAACACCGTGGTGGAGCGGTTCATCCCCTCCGCCCTGGTCTTCTCGATCGTGCTCACGTTCATCGTGGCGATCCTGGCGCTGGTCCTGACCGGCACCGGGCCCGCCGACCTGGTGGTCTACTGGGGCGAGGGCCTGGCCGGGCTGCTGGACTTCATCACCCAGATGGCGCTGATCCTGCTGCTGGGCCACATCCTGGCCAACACGGGCCCGGTCCGCCGGATCCTGGCGTTCCTGGGCAGTGTCCCGCGCACGGAGCTGACCGCGTACGTCTTCGTCTTCGCCGTGGCCGCCGTCGCGAGCCTGATCACCTGGGGCCTGGGCCTCGTGGTCGGCGGGCTGCTCGCGCGGGAGGTCGCCTACCAGGGCCGCGAGAACGGGTTGCGCCTGCACTTCCCCATGCTCGTGGCCTCCGGGTTCGCCGGTTTCGTGGTCTGGCACATGGGGTACTCGGCGTCCGGACCGCTGACGGCCGCCACGGAGGGGTCCTTCCTCGTGGAGTCCCTCGGCGGCCAGACCATACCGATCTCCCAGACGGTCTTCTCGTCCTGGAACCTGCTCGCCGCCGTGGCGACCATCCTCGTCGTGGGACTGGCCCTGTTCCTCATCGCCCCGCGCGCCGGGGACCGGGTGAGGGAACTGGAGATCGACGCCCGCGAACAGGCCGATGACGGCCAGGAGGAGATCGTCACCCCGGCCGACCGCGTGGACGCCAGTCGGCTGCCCACCCTGCTGCTCGGGCTGCTGCTCGCCGCCTACCTCGTGTTGCACTTCGTCCGGGGCGGCAGCCTGACGCTGGACACCGTCAACTGGTCCTTCCTGGCCCTGATCCTGCTGCTGGTGCGCAACCCCTTCGAGCTCATCGCGCTGACGAAGAACGCGGCCTCCAACGTGGGTGAGATCCTGCTGCAGTTCCCGCTCTACGCCGGCATCCTGGGGCTGATGACCGGTTCCGGCCTCATCCAGGTCTTCTCGGACGCCTTCGTGGCCATCTCCAACCCCGTCACCTTCGGCCTGCTGGCCTTCCTCGCTGCCGGCCTGGTGAACTTCTTCGTCCCCTCCGGCGGCGGGCAGTTCGCCGTGCAGGGCCCGATCATGCTCTCGGCGGGGGCCGAGCTGGGCGTGGACCCCGCGGTCACCATCATGGCCGTGTCCTACGGGGACCAGTGGACGAACATGATCCAGCCGTTCTGGGCCATCCCGCTGCTGGCGATCGCCGGGTTGAAGATGCGGGACATCCTGGGGTACACCACGGTGGTGCTCATCGCCTCCGGGCTGGTCTTCGGCGCCACTCTGCTGCTCGTCTCCCTGTAGCCTCCGCGCGGCGGTCAGGCCTCACCCCGGGCGGGTGACGGCACGGCCAGCGCCGCGGCCGCGCGGTACACCTGGGCCGCGGTGGCCTCCGCCAGCCCGGCGGGCAGCGTGCCACCCCAGGGGTGGCCGTGGGCGGTGGCCAGCTCGCGCAGCCGGGCCTCGTTCGAGACGTGCAGCGGCGTGGGAGCGTCCGGCCAGCTGCCCACGATCACCGGTCCGGGGCGCACGCCGCGCCGGGAGGCGGCCTCGAGGGTCAGCCCGGTGTGGTTCAGGGTCCCGAGGTCCGGCCGGGCGACCACGACGAGTGCGGCGTCCGCGCCGAGTGCGAGGTCGGCGATCGTCGTGCCGTCCGGGGCCAGCGTGACGAGAAGTCCCCCGGCCCCCTCGACCAGGACCGTGTCATGGTCGCCCGCGAGCCCGGTGATCGCCGCGACGTGCTCGTCCCGGCCGGGCAGGGCCCCGGCCACTGCCGCCCCGCCGGCTGCCTCGGCGGCGTCCACGGGTGCCATGGCCGGCCCCAGGCGCGTGCCCTCGGCCACGGTCAGGCGATCCGGGTGGCCCAGCAGCGCCGCCACGGTCTGCACGTCCCCGGGCTCGGCGGGTCCCACACCGGTCTGCGCCGGCTTGTACACGGCCACCCGGTCACCGCGCCGCAGGGCCGCGGCGGCGAGGCACGCGGTGGCCATGGTCTTGCCGACGCCGGTGTCCGTGCCGGTCACGCACCACACCGCGGCGCTCACGGGTCCTCCCGGTTGACGGCGGCGGCCACGGTCTCCAGGGCGGCGACCAGGCGCCGCGGTGCGAGGTCGGCGTGCACGGTGATGCGCAACCGGGCGGTGCCGTCCGGCACGCTCGGCGGGCGGAAGCAGCCGACGGCGATCCCGTCCCGGCGCAGCGCGTCCGCGGTGCGCACGGCCGCGCCGGGGCTGGACATCCGCAGCGAGTGGACGGCGCCCTCCCCTCGCTCGACCCGGCCGGCGGTGGCCGGATGCCCGGCCAGCACCCGGTGCGCCAGGGCGGCGTTCTCACCGAGCCGGCCGATACGGTGCTCGTCGGCCAGGGCCAGGGCCCGCCGGGCCGCGGCGGCCGCCGGCGGGGCGAGGGCGGTGTCGAAGATGAAGGTGCGGGCCGTGTTGAGCAGGTGGGAGCGCCAGCGCCGCGCCCCCTCGCCGCCGAACAGCGCCACCCCACCCTGGGCGCCGAGCGCCTTGGAGAGCGTGGCCGTCATGATCACGTGCCCGGCGTCGGCCAGTCCGGCGGCCCGGACGGCCGAACCGCCCGGGACGGCGCCCAGCGTGTGGGCCTCGTCCACCACCAGCAGGGCCCCGTGCGCCCGGCACACCCGGGCGGCCTCGGCCAGCGGCGCGGTGTCCCCGAGCACCGAGTACAGGGACTCCAGCACGACGGCGGCCCGCGCCCGAGGGCCGTTCGCGGCCCGGTGCGAGCGCAACGCGTCCTCGACGGCGCCGAGGTCCCCGTGGGGCACGACGCGCACCTCGGCCTTGGCCAGCCGGGCCCCGTCGATCAGGCTCGCATGGGCGTGCGCGTCGGAGACCAGCAGCATCCCTGGGCCGCCGAGCGCGCCCAGCAGGCCCTGGTTGGCGGTGTACCCGCTGGAGAACACCAGGGCCTCCCGCCGTCCGGCGTAGCGGGCCAGGTCCTGTTCCAGCGCGGGGAGCAGGGCGTGCGTGCCGGTGACCAGGCGGCTGGCCCCGGCCCCGGTCCCGTGCCGACGGGCCGCCCGCGCGGCGGCACGGACCACCGAGGGGTGCCGGGACAGGCCGAGGTAGTCGTTGGAGGCCAGGTCCACGCCGCTCGCGGGCCACGTCCGGTCGTGGCGCTCGAGGCCGCGCTCCCGGCGCTCGAGGTCCCGGCCCCCGAGCCAGTCGTTCCAGCCGGTCCACGGGTCCGAGGTGACCTCGTGCGTCTCAACCGTGGACACGGGACACCGCCTGCACGATCGCCGCGCCGAGCACCCGGACGTCCTCGGGGGTGCAGACGTACGGCGGCATGACGTAGACGAGGTCCCGGAAGGGGCGGACCCAGGCCCCGGCGCCGACGGCCTCCCGGGTCACGGCGACCACGTCCACGGGCCCGCGCAACTGGACCACCCCGATCCCGCCGAGGACCCGCACCTCGCGCACGCACGGCAGGCCGGCGGCCGGGGCCAGCGCCTCGCGCAACCCGGCGTCCAGGGCCCGGACGCGGGGGCGCCACGCGCCACCGTCCGGACCGGTCAGCAGGTCCAGGGAGGCGTGGGCGACGGCGCACGCCAGGGGGTTGCCCATGAAGGTCGGCCCGTGCAGCAGCGCGCCGCCGTTCGGGCCCGGGCCCAGGTCGGCGGCCACCTCGGCGCTGCACAGCATCGCGGCCAGCGTCAGGTATCCACCGGTCAGGGCCTTGCCCACGCACAGGATGTCCGGGACCACCGCCTCACCGCCGTGCCGCCGGGACTCCTCGTCCGCCCAGTGCGAGGCGAAGAACCGGCCGGTCCGGCCGAACCCGGTGGCGATCTCGTCCAGGATCAGCAGCAGTCCGTGCTCGTCCGCGACCTGCCGCAGGATCCCGACGGCGGCCGGCGGGTAGGCGTGCATCCCGCCGGCGCCCTGCAGGACCGGTTCACAGACGATGCCCGCCAGCTCGGGTGCGAGCTCTGCGGCCGTCTGACGGACCGCGACCTCCCACGCGGCGAGGGCGCCGGCGTCGTACTCCCAGGCGCCGCCCGCACCCAACCGGGCCGCCGGGGGGCGGGGAAGGAACGCCTGGCGCGGGACCAGGCCGGAGAACTCGGCGTGCATCCCGTCCTCGGGGTCGCAGACGCCCATCGTGGCGAAGGTGTCCCCGTGGTAGCCGCCGCGCAGGGCCAGGAAGCGCCGCCGGCGGTGTTCGCCCCGGGCCGCCTGGACCTGCAGGGCCAGTTTGAGGGCCACCTCGACGCTGATCGATCCCGAGTCCGCCAGGAAGACGTGCCGCAACCCCTTCGGGGCCAGCGCGGTGAGCCGCTCGGCCAGGGCCACGGCAGGTTCGTGGGTGAGCCCGCCGAACATCACGTGGCTGAACGCGCCGAGCTGCGAGCGCGCGGCCTCGTCGAGGACCGGGTGGCGGTATCCGTGGACCGCCGACCACCACGAGGACATCCCGTCGACGACCTCGTGCCGGCCGCCGTCGGGTCCCTCCAGCGTCAGGTGCACGCCCTCGGCGGCGCGGACCGCGTACAGGGCGCCGGCGTCCACAGGGGCGTAGGGGTGCCAGAGCACGCCGGCGTCACGCTGCAGCAGCGTGCGCCCGCTCCGGGGCCCGGGGCCAGCCGGGGGAACGGTACCGGCTTGGGGCCCGGCCAGGGTGGGGGTGCTCATGCGTTCGGCGCCTCGGTGGTGCCGGCCCCGCGGCGGCGGATGCGCGGCTCGGCAGGAGCCGCCTCCTCCGCGGGGTGGCAGCATCCGCCGTCCGCGCCGGTACCGCGGTCGGCACCGCACCGGGAGTCTGGGGTGGAGGCCGGGGCGGAGGCCGACGCTCGCGGTCCCGAGTGCTCTGCGGCATCGCCGGCACGAGCCGTCTCGCCGGTGTCCGGGGTCTGTCCGGCACCGAGGACGCGGAATCCGGCGTCGGCGATCATGGCCAGGTCCTGCTCGGCGGTCTGGCCCTCGCTGGTGAGGTAGTCGCCGAGGAACAGGGAGTTGGCCACCTCCAGGGCGGTGGCCTGCAGGCCGCGCAGGTGCATCTCGCGGCCACCGGCCAGGCGCAGCTCCGTGTCCGGGCAGGCCAGACGCACGAGGGCCAGGATCCGCAGGCAGTGCAGGGGGGTCAGCTCCCACGTGCCGGCCAGCGGGGTGCCCTCGAAGGGCATCAGGAAGTTCACCGGGATGGAGTCGCTGCCCAGCTCGCGCAGGGCCAGCACGGCCTCGACGACCTGCTCGTCCGACTCCCCCATCCCCACGATCAGCCCGGAGCAGGGAGACAACCCGGCCCCTTTGGCCTGGTCCACGGTGTCCACGCGGTCGGCGTAGGTGTGGGTGGTGGCGATGTCCGCGTACTTGGACTCGGCGGTGTTCAGGTTGTGGTTGTAGGCGTCCACGCCGGCCTCGCGGAGGCGGTCCGCCTGGCCGTCCTTGAGCAGGCCGAGGCAGGCGCAGACCTCCACCTGGGGGTGTTCGGCCTTGATCCGGTCCGTCATCTGCACCACGCGCTCCACGTCCCGGTGGGACGGGCCGCGGCCGCTGGCGACGAGACAGACCCGGGAGGCACCGCCGTTGATGCCCAGCGCGGCCTGTTCGGCGGCCTCCTCTGGCTTCAGCCAGGAGTACTTCAGGATCTCCGCAGTGGACCCCAGCCGCTGGGAGCAGTAGGTGCAGTCCTCCGGGCACAGGCCGGACTTGAGGTTGACCAGGTAGTTCACCTTCACGGTGTCCCCGAAGTGCCGCCGGCGCAGGCGTCCGGCCTCGGTGACGAGCCGGAGGGTGTCCGCGTCCGGGGTGGCCAGCACGGCCAGCCCCTCCTCGGCCGTCAGGCGGTGCCCGGCGGCCACGGCCGCCGCGACCTCGAACGGGTCCGCCGGCCGGGGGCGCGGGGCGGTCCCGGCCACGGAAGCGGCATGCGCGGGCTGAGTGCTCTCGGGGGCGGTGGCCTCGGGGGCGGTCTGGACCAATGGGGGTGCCTTCCGATCGGGCCGCGGGCCGGGATCGGCCTTGAACGGCGTTCAAGTCTGTGTCGGAAGGGAGTACAGCACAGTCCTGAACACCGTTCAAGAAGATGACGAGGGTCCGCATCATGCCGCCTAGACTGGGCGCATGGCGCTGACCCGGGAGCAGGTGGAGGACACGGCCCTGGGCATCCTGACCCGCTTCGGGCTGGCGGACCTGTCCATGCGCCGGCTGGCCCGCGAGCTGGACGTGCAGGTCGGCGCGCTCTACTGGCACGTGAAGAACAAGCAGGAGCTGCTCGTGGGCGTGGCCGCCCGGCTCCTCCGCGGACTGGACGCCGGGGACGCGTCGGTGCCGGACGGCACTCCGGTGGCTGGCGCCGCGGAGTCCGGTGGCCGCGAGTCCGGCGGCGAGGAGGACACCATCCGCGACGGTGTCCGCCGGCTCGCCCACGGCATCCGGTCCGCGCTCGTGCCGGTGCCGGACAGTGCGGAGGTCGTCCAGGTGGCCCAGTCCCTGCAACCGGACGCGCTCGGGCCCGTGAACCGGTTACGGCAGCTGCTCGCGGCCGCGGGCGTCGAGCAGCCGGACTGGGCTCAGCACCTGGTGATGAACCACGTGCTCGGCTCGATCGCCGCCGCGCAGGAGGGTGCCCGGCAGGCGGCCGTGGACCCCGCGGCCGCCGCGGCGGCCCTGGGCGAGGAGGCGTTCTCCTGGGGCCTGGAGGTCGTCCTGGACGGGCTATTCCCGGCCGCGGCGGGCTCCCGCCGCCTCAGCGGCGGCTGACGCGGTCAGCCGAGGTCGACGACCTCGAACTCGAGCAGCTCCGCGCCGGTCGCCACCGGCTTGCGCTGCTCTGAACCGTCGTCGTGGCCGGTGTTCCGGGAGGTGCGCCAGGCCTCGAAGTCCTCCTCGGTGGCCCAGTGGGTGACCACGAAGTAGCGCGACTCGCCCTGGACGGGCCGCAGCAGTTCGAAGCCCTCGAACCCGGGGGCCTGGTCCACGGCGTGCTTGCGGGCGGCGAAGCGTGCCTCGAGCTCGCGGCCCTGGCCCTCCGGGACGGTGATGGCGTTGATCTTCACCACGGACATGCTCGGTCTCCTGTTCCTTCGGCCTCGATCGGGGAGGCGGTGCGGATACGGCGGGCCCCCTGACCGGGAGACGCCGCCTGAGGGCAAACTACCCCAGGCGCCCGCCGGACTCCTGCAGGTAACAGACCCCGCACAGGGACTCGTAGGTGACCTCCACGCCGTCGATCGCCACCTGGTCGCCCTCGAAGATGAACCGCTCGACGACCGTCTCGCCCTGCATGTCCACGGCCTTGCGCGTGTTGAACACGGCCTTGCGGCCGCAGCGGCAGATGGTCTTGAGCTCCTCGAGGGAGTGCGCCAGTTCCATCAACCGCCCCGACCCCGGGAAGGAGGCGGTGCGGAAGTCGGTGCGGATGCCATAGGCCATCACGGGCACGTTCTGCAGCACGGCGATCCGCAGCAGGTCGTCCACCTGCTCCGGTTCCAGGAACTGGGCCTCGTCCACCAGCAGGCAGGCCACGGGCTTGACGGCGGCGTCCACGTGGGCGATCAGCGCGGTCGGGTCGTCGCCGGTGGCGTGCCGGCGGTAGAGCTCGAGCAGGTCGGCGCCGTGGGGGATCAGGAAGTCGACCGTCCGGGTGACACCGAGCCGGGAGACGATCCGGTCGTCGCCCTTGGAGTCGACCTGCGGCTTGGCCAGCAGGACCCGCTGGCCCCGTTCCTCGTAGTTGTACGCGGCCTGCAGCAGTCCCGTGGACTTGCCGGAGTTCATCGCCCCGTAGCGGAAGTAGAGTTTGGCCACGGGCGTCGAGTCTAGTGCTCCGCCGTGTCCGTCCCCGGCAACGCCGTCACGCGATGGCGTTGGGGTGCTTCGCCAGCGGCGTGACCTTGATCGCCATGTAGGGGTACATCGGGAACCCGGACAGGATGGCGTGCAGCTCGTCGTTGTCCGCCACGTCGTAGACGGAGTAGTTCGCGTACTCCCCCACGACGCGCCAGATCGACTGCATCTTCCCCTGGCGCTGCAGGTTGCCGGAGTACTCCTTCTCCCTCGCCATGAAGTCGGCCTTGACCTCATCGCTCATCGAGTCGGGGAAGGTCACGTCCATGCGCGCCAGGAACAGCATCGTCCAGCCTCCAGTCAGTGGTGACGGTCGGGGGTGTCGGTCGGGGTCACCCTACCCGAACGCCGGACCGCGCTCAGTCCCCGGGCAGCACGAAACCGGGGCGCCGCACCGTGACGCGTCCGGCCGGGGCCTGCGGGATGCCGTCGTCGCCCAGCGGGAGCGCGACGACGGCGTCGCCCCGTTCCAGCGCCACGTACAGGGCGGGCGCCCCGCCGGCCTCGCCGAGGGCGATGTGCCGCGGCCAGTCCCCGCCGCAGGGGACCTCCGCGATGAGCTCGGGGGAGCCGCCGCGCCGGATCACCCCGATCGTGTTGCGCCCGCGGTTGGCCACGTACACCAGGCGTCCGTCCGGGGAGACCACGGGGTGGGAGGGCAGGTTGTCCCGGGCGGACTCCGGGTCGGCGTCCTGGGCGTGGGTGGGCACCACGCCCACCTCGTGGAGGCCCTCCGGGCCGTGGCCGAGGCCCAGTACGTGCAGCCGGGAGTCCAGCTCCCCGACCACGCCGAGGTGCGCCCCGGGGCGGCCGGTGTCCGGGTGCGGGGGCAGCACCACCAGGTGGCGCGGCCCGGTGCCGCCGGGCAGGTGGTGCACGGAGGCGGGCCCGGCCTGCACCGAGATGACGCCGGCACCGGCGTCCGCCCCGGCCCCGCCGGTCCCGCCCTCGGCGTCACCGGCCGCGGCGCGGGCGGCCCCCTCGAGCACGGCGACCGAGTACTCCAGGACGCGGTCCGCCCCGAGGTCGGTCACCAGCAGGCGGTCGTCGTTGAGGAAGAGCACGAAGTGCAGGTGCGGGGCCTCCTGGCGGGACTGCACCGGGCCGGACCCCGCCGGGGCCTGCACCGCGATCGGCCGGCCGAGGCGCCCGTTCTGAAGCACCGGCGCCACCGTGAGCGTGGCGGAGTCGTAGGAGGCGGCGGCCAGCCACGTCCCGGCGGGATTCAGGTCCGCGTGGCAGGTGTTCTCCCCGCCGGTGGGCACCTGCTGGGAGGCGATCCAGCCGACGTCGTCCGCCGCGGAGCCGGGCCCGGCCGGCGTCAGCACCGTGACGGCCCCGCGCGGCACGTGCTGCGCCGCGTACAGCCGCCCCTCGGACGGGGTCCCGGGCAGGCCCCGGACCAGCCAGGACGGGGCGTCCAGGCCCGAGCCGGCCTCGACGCGCGGTGCGCCGGGCCAGCCGTCGGTGCGCACGATGCCGCCCGAGGACGGCAGGACGGGAGCCTGCCCGCCGGGCTCGTTGAAGGTGCCGACCAGGACCGGGGTGGTCACGGTTCAGCCCCGGGCGATCTCGTCTTTGGCCGTGGGATCGGCATCGGCCAGGAACGCGTCGATCCGGTGGACCTCCTCGTGCTCGCCGATCGCGGCGGAGGCCTGGCCCAGCAGGTAGAGCGCCCGGAGGAAGCCGCGGTTGGGCTCGTGGCTGTAGGGCACCGGGCCCGCGCCGCGCCAGCCGGCCCCGCGCAGGGAGTCCAGTCCCCGGTGGTAACCGACCCGGGCGTACGCGTAGGCGTCGATGGTCCGGCCCTCGGACCAGGCGTCCTCGGCCATCAGGGACCAGGCCAGCGAGGACGTGGGGAACTGCGTGGCCAGGTCCTCCGGCAGGTCACCGGCCTCGATCCTGGCGAGGACCTCGGGCTCCTCCGGCAGGAGGGTGGGCTCGGGCTGCATGAGGTTCCTGCCGACGATCGATTCGGACATGGTGCTCCTTCCGGGAGGGAGGTGAG
>DATBUG010000591.1:0-5120 GCA_036516315.1 Citricoccus sp. | reverse complement strand
CTCCCGCGCCGCGGTCCAGGAGCTGCTGATCTCCGCCCTGGAGTCCCTGGAGCTGCAGTGGCCGCCGGCGGACTTCGACGTGGCGGCCGAGAAGCGGCGGCTGGCGCGTAGCTGACCCGCCGCCGGGGTGGGTGCCCGTGGCCCTGCACATCGGCTGTGGCCGGACACGCCCGGCGCGGGCGCACGTGCTCTGGGTGAACAGAGGTTGCCGGACCCCCGGGGGGAGGTGGCTAGGGTGAGACCATCGAATCCCGCCATCCAGGAGGTACTGACATGACCGAGCAGCAGCTGCAGGGACAGACCATCGCCTTCCTCGCCACCCGTGGCGTGGAGCAGGTCGAGCTGACCTCCCCGTGGGAGGCCGTCAAGGCCGCCGGCGCCCAGCCGGTGCTGGTCTCCCCGGAGTCCGACTCCATCACCGCCATGAACGGTGACTGGGAGCACGGTGACTCCTTCCCCGTGGACCACCAGGTGGGCTCCGTGTCCTCCGCCCAGTTCGACGGGCTCGTGATGCCCGGCGGCACCCTCAACGCGGATGCGCTGCGGGTGGACGAGGACGTGCAGGCGTTCGTGCGCGGCTTCTTCGAGGAGCACAAGCCGGTGGCCGCGATCTGCCACGCCCCGTGGACCCTGATCAACGCCGGCGTGGTCTCCGGGCGCAAGCTCACCAGCTACCACTCCCTGTCCGAGGACCTGAAGAACGCCGGGGCCACCTGGGTGGACGAGCAGGTCGTGGTGGACCAGGGGCTGACCACGAGCCGGAACCCGGGTGACCTGGACGCCTTCAACGCCAAGCTCGTCGAGGAGCTCGCCGAGGGCCGGCACGCCGGCCAGACAGCCTGAGCCCACCGGCACCCGGAGCACGCCTCGGCCCCGGCCGGACCCGTTCAGCGCGGGACCGGCCGGGGCCGAGGCTTCTGGTGTGCGGACCCGCAGCGTGCTGACCGCGGTGCACGGGCCCGCGGTGCACTATGGGCCGTCAGCCGGTGAACAGGGCGGAGGCCTTCAGCGCGGTCTGGACCAGCCCGTAGGCCAGCGCGGCGGCCACGATCAGGGCCAGCACGACGGCCGTGGTGCGGTAGGCGCCACCGGTGCCGTCGGTGGTGCCGGTGCCACCGTGTTCCGTGGGCGTGTTGTCTGCTGCGGAGGTGTTCATGCAACGTGCTCCTTCTCGCGGTCGTGGCCGGCGGGGACGTGGTGCCGGGAGTGGACGGGGCGGACGAGCAGGTTGGCGATGAACCCGATGGCCAGCAGCCCGACCATGATGTACAGCGACAGCGAGTACAGGTCCGCGCCGGTCAGCCCCGCCTCGGCCTGTGACTCCAGCACGCTGTTGACGATCAGCGGACCGGCGATGCCCGCGGCCGACCAGGCCGTCAGGAGCCGGCCGTGGATAGCGCCCACCTGGAACACGCCGAACAGGTCCTTCAGGTAGGCCGGGATGGTGGAGAATCCCCCGCCGTAGAAGGACAGGATGACCATGGTGGCCAGGATGAACACCACGAGGTTCGCCCCGCCCATCAGCGCGATGACCAGGTACAGCGCCAGCCCCACGCCGAGGTACATCATGTAGTTGTTCTTCCGGCCCCAGGAGTCCGAGGTGGCGGACCAGACGAAGCGTCCGGCCATGTTCGCCAGGGACAGCAGGCCGACGAAGCCCGCGGCGGCGGCCGGGGTGATCCAGTCGAAGTAGTCCTGGATCATCGGTGCCGCGTTCTCCAGGATCCCGATGCCGGCCGTGACGTTGCAGAACAGCACGATCCACAGCAGCCAGAACTGCGGAGTGCGGATGGCCGAGTCCGCGGAGACGTTCGCCGTGGTCTGCAGCGGCTTGGCGGCCGCCTGGCCCGGATCCCAGCCGGCGGGCCGCCAGTCCGGGTGCGGGACCCGGATCACGATGGCCCCGAGCGTGATGACCAGGGCGTACACCACGGCCAGGGTCAGGAACGTCTGCAGCAGCCCGGACTGCAGGTTCTCCGCCTCGGTGCCGCCGCCGTACAGGGCCATCAGGCTGTTGGACAGGGGGCTGGCGATGAGCGCGCCGCCGCCGAAGCCCATGATGGCCAGTCCGGTGGCCAGCCCCGGGCGGTCCGGGAACCACTTCATCAGCGTGGACACGGGGGAGATGTACCCGATGCCCAGGCCGATGCCGCCGATGACCCCGTAGCCGAGGTAGACGACCCACAGCTGGCCCGTGGCGATGCCCAGGCTGGCGATGAGGAACCCGGCCACCCAGAAGGAGCCGGCCACGACCATGGACTTGCGCGGTCCCGAGCGTTCGACCCACGTGCCGCCGAACGCGGCGGCCAGGCCGAGCATGGCGATGGCCACGGAGAAGATCCACCCGACGGCGACCTCACCGGTGCCGAAGTGGCCCATCATGGGGATCTTGAAGACGCTGAAGGCGTACACCTGGCCGATGCACAGGTGGATGGCCAGGGCGGCCGCTGGGATGAGCCAGCGGTTGAAGGTCCGGGGCGCAACGATGGCCTCCCGGTCAAGGATGCTGGGCATGGCGTATGGTCCCTCTCCGGGTGGCCGCTGAGTGTCGGGTGCGTCGGTCAGCAGATGGCAACCGCCCCAGTCATGGCCGGGGCGAGTGATGTGGGCCACCTGGGGAGAGGCTAATGGGGCCGCCGGGCCCGGTCAATGAGCGCCCGTTCAGCCCTCGGCCGGACCGTCCGGCGCGGTTCCGCCCGCGGCCTTCTCGCGGACCTCCTGCAGCCTCTGCCGTGCCCCGTCCAGCCAGGCCTCGCACCGGTCCGCCAGCGCCTCGCCCCGCTCCCAGAGGGCCAGGGACTCCTCGAGTCCGGCGCCACCGGTCTCGAGGCGGGTCACGGTCTCGACGAGCTCGGCGCGGGCCTGCTCGTAGCTCATGCGGGCGATGTCCGAGGTGTCCGCGGCCGAGAAGCCCTCGACGGCGGCGTGCTCGGCGGTCCCGTCCTGGCCGGCCGGGGTCGTCTCAGGGGTGCTCATCGTGTCTCCTCGGGGGTGCTCGTGGCGTCGGTCGTGGCGGCCGTGCCCGGCGCGCCGGGCAGGGTGGCGGTGGTGGTGGCGGTCAGACGGCCGGAGGCCACCAGGATGTCCAGGGGGTCGCCGGCGGACACCTGGGCGGCGTCGCGCACCACGCGCCCGTCGTGCTGGACCACGGCGTACCCCCGGTCCAGGGTGTGCTGCGGGGACAGGGACCGTACCCGAGCCCGCAGGTGGCCCACGGCGTCGTGCTCCCGGTCGAGCTGGCCGGCCAGGCAGGTCCGGGCCCGCTCCCGCCACCGCTGCAGGTCCTCGGCCCGCTCGGTGACCATCCACTCGGGGTGGGCCATCACCGGCCGGGTGCGCAGCGATTCCAGGGTCTGGGCCTCGTGCAGCACGAGCCGCTCCACCCCGGAGGCCAGCCGCAGCCGGGCCCCGGAGATCGCCTCGCGTTCCACTGCGGCGTCCGGCACGATCCGCTTGGCGGCGTCCGTGGGGGTCGAGGCGCGCAGGTCGGCGACGTCGTCCAGCACGGGGCGGTCGGCCTCATGCCCGATGGCCGAGACCACCGGTGTCCGGGCGTCGGCCACCGCACGGACCAGCGCCTCGTCCGAGAACGGCAGCACGACTTCCTCGAGGGCGCCGCCACCGCGGGCGATGACGATCACGTCCACCTCCGGGTGCGCGTCCAGCTCGGCGACGGCGGCCATCACCTCGCGCGGGGCGTTCGCCCCCTGCACGGCGACCTCACGCACCTCGAAGCGGGCGGCCGGCCAGCGCAGGTGCGTGTTGCGCATGACGTCCTTCATGGCGTCCGAGTCCCGGCCGGTGACCAGGCCGATTAGCTGGGGCAGGACCGGCAGGGGTCTCTTGCGGGCGGGAGAGAACAACCCCTCGGCCTCCAGGGTCCGGCGCAGCTTCTCCACCCGGGCGAGCAGGTCGCCGAGGCCCACGGGCCGCATGGCTGAGGCGATCATGTTCAGCTTGCCGGTCTTGGTGTAGAAGCTCGGTTTCACGCAGGCCACCACGCGCGAGCCCTGCTCCACGGTCCCCTCGAGCGTGGAGGCCACGTTCCGCCAGGCCGTCACCGGCAGGGAGTAGTCGGCGTCCAGGTCCCGCAGGGTCATCCACGCATTGCCGCGGATCACCTTGAACTCGATCAGCTGGCCCTCGATCCAGGCCTGGGGCGCGCGTTCGAAGTACCGCTTGAGGTTCTCCGAGAGCACGCGCAGGGGCCAGGGGGAGTCGGGGGCGGTCTCGGCCGCCGTGGCGGGCAGCGTGCCGGGGTCCTGGGGCAGCTCCATGCGCGTCGCGGGTCCTCTCCAGTGGTACCGACGGGTGGACGGGCGGGGCGGCAGCGCTCCTGCGCCGTCCCCCTCTGTTCTATCAGTAGGCTGGGCCGTGATCAGCCGACCCTGTGAATCCCGCGAACGGAGCCGCGATGCGCACGGTGACCTCCCTGGCCCTCGCCGTCCTCGCGGGACTGCTGGCGGCGCTGGCCCTGGCGGGTGCCCGGGCCGACGCCCTCGTCCACACGCCCGGACCGTTGCAGCGGATCGCGGGGCCCATGGTCCAGGACCCCCAGTTGCGGCAGGCCCTGCCGGAGCAGGTCGCCGGGCTGGTGGCCCAGAACCTTCCCGAGCACACCCCGGCCCTGCTCGAGGAGGGCGTACAGCTCCTGGCCGAGGGGGCGGCACAGGGACTCGTGACGGACGAGCGATTCCCCGAGGCGTGGTCGCAGTCCCTGGAACGGACCCGGGTGGACTGGGTGGACCGGCTCGAGGGCATCGCCGCCGAGCCGGGGACCCCGGTCCGCCCCGAGCAGTCCACCGTCCACCTGCACCTGGCGCCGGTGGCCGCGGTGGGTGTGGACCGCCTGGCGGAGACCGCCGGTGCCCTGCCCGGCGGCCAGGAGGTGGAACGGCTGGTCCGGGACCGGGCCGGTGAGGTGCTGGCGGAGGACGGGGAGTCCCGAGGGGCCACGGCTCCTGGTGCCGCACCGTTGGTCGTCGACCTCGGCGTGCCGGATCCCGCCCGGGTCAGCGGCGCGCGGCTGGCCCAGGCCGTGGCGCTGCTGCCGTCCTGGCCGTGGGTGGCCGTGGGCGCCGGCGTCGCCGGGTTGCTGGCCCTCTGGATGGCGCCGGCAC
>DATBUG010000590.1:0-1598 GCA_036516315.1 Citricoccus sp. | reverse complement strand
CGGGCCGGCAAGGCCGCCGACGCTGCCGAGCGCCGGGCCCGTCAGGCCGGGCAGCAGGCCTCCGGGTGGGGCCTGCAGATGCCGATCGCCACGTACATCACCTCGGGCTTCGGCTGGCGCACGACGCCGGAGGGCACCTTCGACTACGGCGGCGCCGGGGGTTACGTGCACACCGGGGTCGACTTCGGGGGCGGATGCGGCATCCCCGTCACGGCGGCGGCCTCCGGTGAGGTGTGGAACGCCGACTCCGCCGTGTGGACCTCCGGCAACCGGGTGGTCATCTCCCACGGCGTGGTCAACGGCCGGGCCCTGGCCACCAAGTACCACCACCTGACCCGCTTCGTCGTCTCGCCGGGGCAGAAGGTGCAGCGCGGACAGGTCATCGGTTACACCGGCAACACCGGCAACTCCACCGGGTGCCACCTGCACTTCGAGACCATCCTCGACGGCCAGGCCGTCAACCCGCTCGGGCTGCTCTGATCCGCTCCGCCGCCGGTTCCTTGACGGCGGCGGTACACTGGAAAGTCCGTGTGCCCGGGATCGTCCGGCACGACCGCCAGCGCCAGGAGGGAGTTGCCATGGCCAAGAAGAACGCCGGGTCGGCCAAGACCGACGCCGAGGGCCGCCAGGTCATCGCGACCAACCGCAAGGCCCGCCACAACTACCTCATCCTGGACACCTACGAGGCCGGGATCTCCCTGATGGGCACCGAGGTCAAGTCGCTGCGGGAGGGCCACGCCTCCCTCGTGGACGGCTTCGCCGTGTTCTACGGGGACGAGCTCTACCTCGAACAGGTCTACATCCCGGAGTACCTCAACGGGTCCTGGACCAACCACGCGGCCCGGCGCCGGCGCAAGCTGCTGCTGCACCGTCAGGAGCTGACGCGCATCGCCCGTCAGATCCAGGAGGCCGGCCACACGATCGTGCCGCTGCAGCTGTACTTCCGCGACGGCAGGGTCAAGGTCGAGATCGCCGTGGCCCAGGGCAAGAAGGACTATGACAAGCGTCAGGCCCTGCGGGAGAAGCAGGACAACCGCGAGGCCCAGCGGGCCCTGCGGATCCGCAACCGCCGGACGGCCTGAGACCGCCGGCACCCGCCGGGAATACGTGCGGGGGCGGATGGGTTATACTCGTTAGTCCGGACCAGGCGGGGGATCAGAGAAACCCCGCAGGGGACGGTTGTTTGACAACAGAACATGGGGATGATCGGTTTCGACGATGCACGTCGCGACAGGGGAAGCGGGCCGAGGACGCAGAGTTATCTCGAAAACGCCCTCTGCACACCAATAAGTGCCGAATCTAAGCGCACTGACTTCGCTCTCGCTGCCTGATCAGTGAACGAGTCCGTCAGCCCGGGGATGCTATCGCCCCGGATCCTGGCGTCGATTAGATAGCCACTGTCCACCACCCTCGCCGGGGGTCGTGGTGGAGACCTTAATCCGGCTGGGCCCGGGTTGGCTGCCTGTTTGCGGGACAGCCAGGGCCGAGTAACACCCAGCGCAAACTGCGCCCGGAGAAGCCCTGCCAACACTGCATCGGACGCGGGTTCAATTCCCGCCATCTCCACTCCCCATGACGAGCCCCGGGACACCGCGACA
>DATBUG010000589.1:0-10368 GCA_036516315.1 Citricoccus sp. | reverse complement strand
GCAGGGCCGCCGCCTGCCGGATGACGGCGCTGCGGGCCGGGTCCGGGTCCACGTGGTCGCCCGGGTCCAGGCTGCCGGGCCCCGCCGCGCCCAGGAGCCGTTGCAGCAGTCTCATGCCGTCTCCCCGCTGTGCGTCCTGGTGCCCTCGGCGGGGCCGGCCGGTTGCCCGACCTGTCCCACGTCCTGGGCGGTCCGGGCGGGGAACAGGCCCTCGGGCCGGCCGTGGCCGTCCCAGTTGAGCAGGTTGACGCGGCCGGCCAGCTGCGCGTCCCCCGCGGGGTGGTCCGCGGTCTGGCGCTCCTGCAGGGCCCGGAAGGTCTCCTGCGCCACGGGGACGGGGCGGCCCGAGCCCTCCCCGAGCCCGCCCATCTGACCCATGCCGGGCCCTCCGTCCACGTCCAGCGAGCACCCCAGTTCCTCCAGGTTGTGGGCGTCCTCGACGTGGGCGGACGGGATGACGTAGCGCTCGTGGTACTTGGCGATCGCCATCAGCCGGTACATCTGGCGTATCTGGCTCCCGGTCATCCCGACGGCCCCGGCGATCGACTCGTCCGTCTCCCGGCCGAGGGTCACGTCCCGCATGTAGGACCGCATGGCGGCCAGCTTGCGCAGCACGTGGGTCACCAGGGCGGTGTCCCCGGCGGTGAACAGCTCGGCGAGGTACTCCACCGGGATCCGCAACGACTCGATGGCCCCGAAGAGGTTCCCGGCGTCCTCGCCGTCGTGTCCCTGCTCCGTGAGCAGGTCCACCACCGGGGACAGCGGCGGCACGTACCAGACCATCGGCATGGTCCGGTACTCCGGGTGCAGCGGCAGGGCCACCTGCAGCTCCTTGGCCAGCGTGTACACCGGCGAGCGCCGGGCGGCGTCCAGCCAGTCCTCCGGGATCCCCTCGGCGCGCGCGGCCTCGATCACCGCGGGGTCGTGCGGATCGAGCATCAGGTCGAGCTGGGCCTGGTAGAGGTCCTTCTCGTCCGGCACGGACGCGGCCGCGGTGACCCGGTCGGCGTCGTACAGGAAGATGCCGATGTACCGCAACCGGCCCACGCAGGTCTCCGCGCACACCGTGGGGATGCCGACCTCCACGCGGGGGTAGCAGAACGTGCACTTCTCGGCCTTGCCGGTCTTGTGGTTGTAGTACACCTTCTTGTACGGGCAGCCGGTCACGCACTGGCGCCAGCCGCGGCACCGGTCCTGGTCCACGAGCACGATCCCGTCCTCGACGCGCTTGTAGATGGCCCCGGAGGGGCAGGCGGCCATGCAGGAGGGGTTCAGGCAGTGCTCGCAGATGCGGGGCAGGTAGAACATGAAGGTCTGCTCGAACTCGAAGCGGACCTTCTCCTCAGACTCGCGGCGGACCTTCTCCACGATCGGGTCCAGGTGGCCGGCCTCGGCGGCGCCGCCGAGGTTGTCGTCCCAGTTGGCGGACCAGGAGATCTTCGTGTCCTGGCCGGTGATCAGCGACTTGGGCCGGGCCACCGGGAAGTCGTCCCCGGCCGGGGCGTTGAGGAGGTTCTCGTAGTCGTAGGTCCAGGGCTCGTAGTAGTCCTTGAGCTCGGGCTGGACCGGGGAGGCAAAGATGCCGAACATCTTGGCCAGCCGGCCGCCGGACTTGAGCCTGAGGTTGCCGCGCCGGTTCAGCTCCCAGCCGCCGCGCCACCGCTCCTGGTCCTCGTAGCGGCGCGGGTAGCCTTGCCCGGGACGCGTCTCCACGTTGTTGAACCAGACGTACTCGGTGCCGGCCCGGTTGGTCCACGCCTGCTTGCACGTGACGGAACAGGTGTGGCAGCCGATGCACTTGTCCAGAGCCATCACCATGGCGGTCTGGGCCATGATCCTCATCAGTACTGCACCTCCTGGGAGCGCTTGCGGACCACCGAGACGATGTCCCGCTGGTTGCCGGTGGGTCCGAGGTAGTTGAACGCCCAGGACAGGTGGGCGTACCCGCCGATCATGTGCGTGGGCTTGACCAGGATCCGGGTCACCGAGTTGTGGATGCCACCGCGCCGGCCCGTGGCCTCGGACTTGGGCACGTCGATGGTGCGCTCCTGGGCGTGGTGGACGTACACGACGCCCTGGGGCATGCGGTGGGACACGATGGCCCGCCCGACGAACACGCCGTTGTTGTTGACGCACTCGACCCAGTCGTTGTCCCGCACCTCGATCAGCGCCGCGTCCTGCTCGGACATCCACACCGTGGTGCCGCCGCGGGAGAGCGAGAGCATGAACAGGTTGTCCTGGTACTCCGAGTGGATGGACCACTTGTTGTGCGGGGTCAGGTAGCGCAGCGAGATGGACAGCTCCCCGCGCTCGCCGAGCGGGGCCTCACCGAACAGGCGGTGCATGTCCAGGGGCGGGCGGTACAGGGGCAGCATCTCCCCCATGTCCTTCATCCAGTCGTGGTCCAGGAAGAAGTGCATGCGGCCGGTGAGGGTGTGGAAGGGCTTCAGGCGCTCGATGTTCACCGTGAAGGGGGCGTAGCGCCGTCCGCCGGTCTCCGACCCGGACCACTCCGGGGAGGTGATCACCGGTACCGGCGCCGCCTGGGTGTCCGCGAAGGTGATGCGCTTCTCCTGGCTGCCGGCGGCGAGGTCCACCAGGGGCACGCCCGTGCGTCTCTCGAGGGTCTCGAACCCCTGGACCGCGAGCTCGCCGTTCGTGGTGCCGGAGAACATCAGGATGGCCTCGGCCATCCGCGCGTCCGTGTCGACGGCCGGGCGCCCGGCCGCGGCCCCCGAGTCGAACACCCCGTGCAGCCGGCCGAGGAGGTCGACCTGCTCGGAGACGTCGTAGGTGATGTACTTGGTCGTGAAGCCCTGCTTCTCCGCCAGCGGCCCGACGGCGGCGAACTTGTCCCCGATCGCCGTGTAGTCCCGTTCGACGACCTTCAGGTCCGGCAGGTTCCTCCCCGGCACGGCGGGGAGGTCCGTGCCCTTCCACTCCGGGACGGTCCCACCGGGCTGGGCGATCTCCCCGGGGGTGTCATGGGTCAGCGCCGTGGCCACCACGTCCCGGCGTACTCCCAGGTGAATCCGCGCCTGGCGGGAGACCTCCTCGGAGAGCAACCGGAACAGCTCGTAGTCGGTCTTGGCCTCCCACGGCGGGGTGATCGCCGGGGTGAAGGCGTGCACGTAGGGGTGCATGTCGGTGGAGGACAGGTCGTGCTTCTCGTACCAGGTGGCCGCGGGGAAGACGACGTCCGAGAGCAGGGTGGAACTGGTCATCCGGAAGTCCGCCGAGACCAGCAGGTCCAGCTTCCCCTCCGGGGCCTGCTCGTGCCACCGCACGTCCTGCGGGCGGGACTCGCCGTGGTCCTGGCCGAGCACGTTGTGGTGGGTGCCGAGCAGGTGCTTGAGGAAGTACTCCTCGCCCTTGGCGGAGGAGCCCAGCAGGTTCGAGCGCCAGAGCACCAGCGTGCGCGGCCAGTTGGCCTCCGCGTCCGGGTCCTCGACCGCGAACTGCAGGTCCCCCTCCTTGAGCCGTGCGGCGATCCACTCGGCCTCGGTGGCCGCCTCGCCGTTCCCGACGGCGGCCGCGGCCGCGTCCGCGACGTCCAGCGGGTTCTGGGTGAACTGGGGGTAGAACGGCATCCAGCCCAGCCGGGTGGACTGGGCGATCACGTCCGCGGTGTGCTTCCCGGCGAGGTGGCCCTCGGCCAGCGGGGACTGCAGGGCGTCCGAGGAGTACCCGTCGGAGCGGAACTGGTCCGTGTGCATGTACCAGTAGGCCGTGCCGATCATGAACCGGGGCGGGCGCGTCCAGTCCGACGCCGCCGCCATGGCGGCCCAGCCGGTGATCGGCCGGGCCTTCTCCTGCCCGACGTAGTGGGCCCAGCCGCCCCCGTTGCGGCCCTGGCAGCCGCACAGCATCAGCAGCGCCAGGATCGCCCGGTAGGTCGCGTCCCCGTGGTACCACTGGCAGATGCCGGCGCCGAGGATGATCATGGACCGCCCGCCGGACTCCTCGGCGTTCTGCGCGAACTCGCGCGCGGTCCGGACGGCGGCCTCGGCCGGCACGGAGGTGATGTCCTGCTGCCAGGCGGGGGTGTAGGGGGTGTGCGGGTCCTCGTACCCGGCGGCCCACTCCCCCGGCAGCCCGGGACGGCCGACGCCGTACTGGGCGAGCATGAGGTCGAACACCGTGGTGACCCTTCGCCCGGCGACCTCGGCCACCGGCACGCCGCGGCGCAGCACCGAGCCCGATCCGTCCGGCGCGGTGAAGGCGGGCAGGTCGACCACGGAGGTGCCGCCGTCGTACCCGGTGGTGTCCGCCACCGACAGCGAGGGGCGCACGCCCTGCAGGTCCAGGTTCCACCGGCCCTCGTCCTGGTCGTTGTACCGGAAGCCGACCGAGCCCTGCGGCACCACCGGCGTGCCGGCGTCGCGGTCCATCAGGACCGTCTTGAACCGGGGGTCCGCCGCCTGCGCCTGCGCCCCGCCGAGGTCCGCGGCCGTGAGGAACTTGCCGGGCACCACGGTGCCGTCCGCCCGTTCCTCCAGCGTCACGAGGAAGGGCAGGTCGGTGAACTGCAGGACGTAGTCCTCGAAGAACGGCACGCGGCGGTCCACGAAGTTCTCCTTCAGCACCACGTGGCCCATGGACATCGCCAGCGCCGCGTCCGTGCCGGCCTGGGCCGGCAGCCACTCGTCCGCGAACTTGGTGTTGTCCGCGAAGTCGGGGCTGACCGAGACGACCTTGGTCCCCCGGTAGCGCACCTCGGCCATCCAGTGGGCGTCCGGGGTCCGCGTGACGGGCACGTTCGAGCCCCACATCATCAGGTAGGTGGCGTCCCACCAGTCACCGGACTCCGGCACGTCGGTCTGGTCCCCGAAGACCTGGGGGCTGGCCACCGGCAGGTCGGCGTACCAGTCGTAGAAGCTGTTCATGACCCCGCCGATGAGGTTCATGAACCGTGCTCCGGCGGCGTGCGAGACCATGGACATGGCCGGGATGGGCGAGAAGCCGGTGCACCGGTCCGGCCCGTACTCCTTGATGGTGTGCACGTGGGCCGCGGCGGCGAGCTCGACGGCCTCGCGCCACCCCGCCCGCACCAGTCCGCCCTTCCCCCGTGCCTGCTGGTAGGCCCGCCGCTTGACCGGGTCCGCGACGATGGACCGCCAGGCGGTCACGGGGTCTCCCCCGGCGGCCTCCTTGGCCTCGCGGTACATCTCCAGCAGGGTCCCGCGCACGTAGGGGTAGCGCACGCGGGTGGGCGAGTACGTGTACCAGGAGAAGGCGGCACCGCGCGGGCAGCCGCGGGGCTCGTACTCCGGACGGTCCGGCCCGACCGAGGGGTAGTCGGTCTCCTGGGCCTCCCAGGTGATGATCCCGTCCTTGACGTACACCTTCCACGAGCACGAGCCCGTGCAGTTCACGCCGTGCGTGGAACGCACCACCTTGTCGTGGCTCCAGCGGTTGCGGTAGAAGGCGTCCCCGTCCCGGCCGCCCTCCCGGAAGACGGCCCGGCCGTCCTCCGTCTCGTCCCATCGGGTGAAGAAACGGCCGAGGTTCAGCAGGGCCTGGGTTGCCGGACCGTCCAATCCGGGCTTCGCCGGGGTTGCCATGGGGCCACTGTAAGCATGACGTGGCCTCCGGCGGCAGACCCCGGCAAGGGGATCGACCGGCGGAGGCCTCATCGTGACCGGGATGTCGCCGAATCGTCACTTGACCCGCGCGTTCTCCGTCAGGTAAACGGGGGGCCGCCCGGTCAGACCGAGTCGACGCCCTTCTCCTTCACGCGCTCCGGGTTGAGGGAGCGTCCGGTGTGGGTGCGCGAGGACCCGATGACGTTGCCGGACTTCCAGTCCTCCCAGTCGGGACGCCCGGCCATGAAGCCCTCGATCTCGTCGGCCGTCGCCACGAGCTTGGGGTCGTGCTTGAGGTAGTGCCGGGTCTCCCGCGCGATCAGGCCGGAGAGCACCAGCAGGCCGATGAGGTTCGGCAGCGCCATCAGCCCGTTCATGACGTCGGAGAAGTTCCAGACCACCGCCAGCGGCACGGTGCAGCCGATGAAGACGACCAGCGAGAACACGACGCGGTAGGGCATCACCAGCCGCTGGCCGAACAGGCGCTCGACGTTGCGCTCGCCGTAGTACGACCAGCCGAGGATGGTCGAGAACGCGAACATCACCAGGCCGACGGTGACGATCCAGTGACCCCACTCGCCGGGCAGGCCCTGCGAGAACGCCGTGCCGGTCATGGTGCCGGCCGCGTCCTCGCCGAGCTCCCAGGCCCCGGTGGTGATGATCACCAGGCCGGTGAAGGACACCACGATGATGGTGTCGATGAACGTCTGGGTCATGGACACCAGGCCCTGCCGGACCGGGTGCGAGGTCTGGGCGGCGGCGGCGGCGATCGCGGCCGACCCCAGACCGGACTCGTTGGAGAACATGCCGCGGGCGACGCCGTACTGGATGACAATGATCAGCACGGACCCGGTGAACCCGCCGACGGCGGCGGTACCGGTGAAGGCGTCCGTGAAGATCAGGGCGAAGGCCGCCGGCAGGGCGGTGATGTTGACGATGAGGATGTAGATCCCCGCGGCCACGTAGAACACGATCATGAACGGCACGAGGCGCGAGGTCACCTGGCCGATGGACTTGATGCCACCCACCAGCACGAGCAGGGTCAGCACGGTCAGGACGAGACCGGTGATCCACGGCGGGATGCTGAAGGAGTTCTCCACGTTGGCGGCGATCGAGTTCCCCTGCGTCATGTTGCCGATGCCGAAAGAGGCCAGGAAGGCGAAGATGGCGAAGGCCAGGGCCAGGATTTTCCCGAAGGGTCCCTTGATGGCCTTCTGCAGGTAGTACTGGGGCCCGCCGGACTTGTCACCGGCCTCGTCGGTGGTGCGAAAGCGCACGCCGAGGTAGGCCTCCGAGTACTTGGAGGCCATGCCGAGCAGGCCGGTGACCCACATCCAGAACAGCGCTCCCGGACCGCCGATGGCGATGGCCGTGGCCACGCCGACGATGTTGCCGGTGCCCACGGTGGCGGCCAGGGCGGTGGTCAGCGCCTGGAACTGGGAGATGTCCCCCTCGGAGGTGTCGTCCCGGCGGCGGATGATGCCGAGGTTCAGCGCCGGGCCGAGCTTCCGGAGCTGCACGACCCCCAGCCGGATGGTCAGGTAGAGGCCGGTGCCGAGTAGCAACGGGATCAGGAAGAAGGGCCCCCACACGAAGGACCCGATGTCCCCCAGTATCGTCTCCAGTTGTTCCATGACGGTGAACGTTCTTTCTCTCAAGGTGCGACGCCCGCCCCACGGGCGCGAGCCGGTCACGACGGTGACCGGTGACGTCCAGAATGTTGTACACACCACGCCCAGTCAAGTGACGGGCCGTCGCGGCAGAACAACCGTGGATACTAGAGATCGTCAACCAAGATCTGGCAGATTTTAGGGGCCCTCCGGGCCGACCACGATCGTGGCACGCGGGGATTCCGCCAGCCGCCGGGCCACCGCTCGGACCTGTGCGGAGCTCACCTGGCGGATCCGGTCCAGGGCTCCGTCGAGGTCCACGAACTCCCCCGTCACCAGTTCGGCACGGCCCAACCGGGACATCCGCGACCCGGTGTCCTCCAGGCCGAGCACCGTGCCGCCGGAGAGCTGGCCCCGGGCGCGGTCCAGTTCCTCGTCGGTGATGCCGTCCTCCGCCATGCGCTCGAGCTCCCGGACCATCAGGTCCGCCACCGCATCCACGCGGGCGGGGGAACAGCCCGCGTAGAGCCCGAAGTAGCCCACGTCCGAGTACGAGGCCGAGAAGGAGTAGGTGTTGTAGGCCAGGCCCCGCTTCTCCCGGACCTCCTGGAAGAGCCGGGAGCTCATGCCCCCGCCGAGCGCGGAGTTCATCACCGCCAGCGCGAACCGGTCGGGGTCCAGGGTGTGGACCGAGCGTCCGCCCACCAGGACCGAGGCCTGCTCGACGGGGCGGGCCACGCGGTGCAGCCCCTCGGAGATCGCCGCACCGGTGTAGACATGGCTGCGCCGCGGTGCCGACGGCGTGCCCTCGGGCAGGTCCCATCCGGACCTCTCCAGGGCCTGGAGGACGAGGCGGCACACCTGGTCGTGGTCCAGTCCGCCCGCCGCCGTGACGACGAGTTCGTCCGGTCGGTACCACCGCCGGTAGTGCTCCACGACGCGCTCCCGCGTGATCTGCCGGATCGCCTCCGGGGTGCCGCCGATGGGCCGTCCGAGCGGGTGGCCGTCCAGCAGCTTCTCCGCCAGGGTCTCGTGGGCGGTGTCCACGGGGTCGTCCGCGTCCATGGCCAGTTCCTCGAGGATGACCCCACGCTCGGTCTCGAGCTCCGCCGGGTCGATCAGGGCGGACGTCACCATGTCCGTGATGACCTCGATGGCCATGGGCAGGTCGGAGTCCAGCACGCGGGCGTGGTAGCAGGTGGACTCCTTGGCGGTCGAGGCGTTGGACTCCCCGCCGACCCGGTCGAAGGCCGTCGCGATGTCCATGGCCGAGCGCTGCGGGGTGCCCTTGAAAAGCAGGTGCTCGAGGAAGTGGGTGGAGCCGTACCCACCCTCGGCCTCGTCCCGTGACCCCACCGCGATCCAGAACCCGATGGTCACCGACCGCTGTTCCGGCATCGACTCCGTGAGCACGCGGACTCCCCCGGGCAGCACGGACCGGCGGACCACGGACCCGTGGCCCGCGTCCTGGATGGTTCCGGTGAAGTCGGCGGGGATCGGGATCGTGGGAGTCATGTGCTCGAAACTACCAGCGCGCCACCGGTTCCCGCCCGCGGGTCAACCGGCGTGGAGCAGGGCGGTGAGCTGTCGCAGGCTCAGGTGCAGCGGGGTGAAACCCGGCAGGCGGCGGGAACGGTCCCGCGGTGGCCTGCGGCGTGGTCTTCGCAGCCCGACCGGCGGCAGGACCGGGGCGCTGGGGTGGTGGTACCGGTGTCCGGTGGGGGTAATGACCTGCAGGTGTTCCCCGGTGGTGCTGTGCGCCCAGCCGGGGTCCTGCTTCGCGTAGTTGCACCGGGCGCACAGTCCCGAGGCGTTGGACCAGCTGGTGGCCCCGCCGGTGTAGTGGTCCGTGGCGTGGTCGATGTGCTGAATCCGGGCATCGCAGTACGGGGTGCGGCACAGGTCGTCACGGAACACCACCATCCGGCGCACGCCGACCGGAAAGTGGCGGCGTCGCGATTCCATCGCCAGTAACTGTCCCGTGTCCGGGGCGGTGTACAACCGGCGCAGGAATACCCGCGCCTGGTCCTGGTCTGGGGACCGGCCTGCATGGCCGGCCTCGGTACCCGTTCCGGTGGTCGCGGTGTCGACCGCGGCCGAGTGGCCCCCAGTGAGCAGTCGCCGGGCGATGGGGGCTGGGATAGATCCGTAACCGGGGATGCGCGCCGGGGCCGGGCCGCCGGCAAGCAGCGTGGCGCCGTCCATCACCAGGTGCACCTCCACACCGGTGGCCGCAGCGGTCGCCTGGCCGGTGAGCCGCTCGACGAGGGTGTCGGCCATGACCTGGGCCGGAGTACGCCCGTCGGCTTCACCCAGCGCCACCGCAGAGGCCGCGGTGGCTGCCAGCGCACGGTGGCAGGCGACGGCCTGGATGAGAGGAAGATGCGCGGTCAAGGTGGCCATCCCGTGGTCGGTGGCCCGGACGATGACCCGCCGATCGGCGGCTGCGGTGTCGAACTGCTCTGCCGCGGCGACCGGGTCCTGGCCCACCGACAGGTACCGGGTCTCCCGGGCCAGCTGGGCCGGGCCCAGGACAGGCAACCGGTCGGCCAGGGCCGCGTCCACCACGGCCCGGTGCTGCGCACGAGGCAGCCAGGCGGTCTCGCGGTGCACCACAGCGGCTTTGTCCTCACTGATGGTCCCCTCGCTGAGCGCCTTCCGGGTGTGCGGCAGGTCCTCGGCCAGGGCGCGGGCCAGGCTCAGCTGCCGCGCCCCCCGGTGCGGGGAGAGGCCGCGTGCCAGGCCGACCTCGGCGGCCACGCCACGGCCGCGCTGCTCGGCAGGGATGCCCCGGGCGGCCTCGGCAGCCCGGCGAAGTCGTTCGAACCGGCGGGTCTGGCGGGCCTGGGCCGCGGCACAGGCCGCCTTGAGCTGTTCCAGCGCGCGGATCAGGTCGATCGCCTCGGCCTCCTGGTCGGCCTCGTCCATCAACGCCAGTGCCAGGCGGAGGGCCACCAGGTCCCGGGCCGACGCGGGGACCGGACCAGGAGGCACTGGTGCGCCCACCACGGTGCCGAGACCCGCCTCGGACTCCGCCAGTCGGGTCAGCCACTCGCGGCTGCCGACCGGCACCGCTGCTGGGGGCGCACCTGCACCCGGCTGCGGGGCGGCGTCCGGCTGCGGGGCGGGTGGACCCGGGGTGGGCGGTGTCTGCTCAACCATGACCCCACCCT
>DATBUG010000588.1:0-2964 GCA_036516315.1 Citricoccus sp. | reverse complement strand
ACCGGTCGGTGACGCCGTAGATGGGCCAGACGACCGCGAGGGGCCCGATGACCGGTGGCCGGGGAAGACCAGGGGCGCGTGCCAGGCGAACGGGGACAGAACCCTAGCGGGGGCCTCCTCGCGATCATCGCTCGAGACGGTCACGCGGAAGATGAGCTCAGTTCACCAAGCGTTCCCAAATATTGGCTCAAGATCGGGGTGGGATTACGCCAAGTGTTGAACCTCACACCGCTCAGGATCTCTGTGACCCACCGAGCCCTTCGCCGCACCCTTGATAAGGCCCTTCACCGCGCCGCCCGTTAAGCACGACGTGGCATCCCCCGCCTAGGCAGGGAATGCCACGTCGCCGTTGTCAGCTACGCCCGGAGGCGTCCGGGGCCCATTTGGGCCCCGGTGAGGACCTCAGATCAGTCCTCGTCCTCGTCCTTCTTGTCCGCCACCAGGGTCTCGGTGGTGAGCACGAGGGAGGCGATGGAGGAGGCGTTGGCCAGCGCGGAGCGGGTGACCTTCACCGGGTCGATCACGCCGTCGGCCAGCAGGTCGCCGTACTCGCCGGTCTTGGCGTTGAAGCCGTAGTTCGGCTCCAGCTCGGCCACCTTGGAGGTCACGACGTAGCCGTCCTCGCCGGCGTTCTGGGCGATCCAGCGCAGCGGCTCGGCCAGGGCCTTGCGGACGATGTTCACGCCCGCGGCGGCGTCACCGGTCAGGCTGGTGACGGACTCGTCCTCGTCCAGCACGCTCAGGGCGTTGATGAGGGCGGTGCCGCCACCGGCGACGATGCCCTCCTCGAGGGCGGCGCGGGTGGAGGCCACGGCGTCCTCGATGCGCTGCTTGGCTTCCTTCAGCTCCACCTCGGTGGCGGCGCCGACCTTGATGACGCCCACGCCGCCGGCCAGCTTGGCCAGGCGCTCCTGCAGCTTCTCGCGGTCCCAGTCGGAGTCCGTGGCCTCGGCCTCGGCCTTGATCTGGGCCACGCGGGCGGCCACGTCATCGGCCGACCCGGCACCGTCCACGATGGTGGTGTTGTCCTTGGTGACGGTCACGCGGCGGGCGGTGCCCAGCACCTCGAGGCCGACCTGGTCCAGCTTCATGCCGAGGTCCGGGGAGACGACCTGTGCGCCGGTCAGGGTGGCGATGTCCTGCATCATGGCCTTGCGGCGGTCACCGAAGCCCGGGGCCTTGACGGCCACGACGTTCAGGGTGCCGCGGATCTTGTTGACCACGAGGGTGGACAGGGCCTCGCCCTCGACGTCCTCGGCGATGATGAACAGCGGCTTGGAAGCCTGCAGGACCTTCTCCAGCAGCGGCAGGAACTCCTGCACGGAGGAGATCTTGCCGGAGTTCAGCAGGATGTAGGGATCCTCCAGGACGGCTTCCTGGCGCTCGGCGTCGGTCACCATGTACGGGGACAGGTAGCCCTTGTCGAACTGCATGCCCTCGGTGACCACCAGCTCGGTGGAGGTCGTGGAGGACTCCTCGATGGTGATGACGCCGTCGGTGCCGACGGTGTCGAAGGCGCGGGCCAGCAGCTCGCCGACCGTGTCGTCCTGGGCGGAGATGGCGGCCACGTTGGCCACGTGGTTGCCGGAGACCTCCACGGCGTTCTCGGACAGGCGCTTGTCGATCGCCGCGGCGGCGGCCTCGATGCCCTTCTTGACCTCGTTCGGGGCGGCACCGGCGGCCACCTGGCGCATGCCCTCGTTCACGAGGGCCTGGGCCAGCACGGTGGCGGTGGTGGTGCCGTCACCGGCGACGTCCTGGGTCTTGGTGGCGACCTCCTTGGCCAGCTGGGCACCCATGTTCTCGTACGGGTCTTCCAGCTCGATGTCGCGGGCGATGGTCACACCGTCGTTGGTGATGGTGGGGGCGCCCCAGGACTTGTCGAGGACGACGTTGCGTCCCTTCGGGCCCAGGGTGACCTTGACGGTGTCGGCCAACTTGTCGATGCCGGCCTGCAGTGCGCGGCGGGCGTCGTCGTTGAAGGCAAGCTGCTTCGCCATGACGAAGCTCCTTTCAGAAGTGGTCAGCGGCCGCGGGCCCAGCCGGGCACCGGTGCTGCTGCGGGGATCGTGACGAGGGGGCCGGCGTCGGGACCGGTCCGTGAGGAAGGCGCGGGTCCCGACGGCGGCGCTGACGCAACCAGGCCCGGCCGGCTCGGTCGCCGGGCCGGGCCTGGGCGTCAACCGGACGCGGTGCGGCGCTCAGGGCGCGGACCGGTCCGGCGGAAGATCACTTGGTGACGATGGCCAGGACGTCGCGGGCGGAGAGCACCAGGTAGTCCTCGCCGCCGACCTTGACCTCGGTGCCGCCGTACTTGGAGAACAGCACCACGTCACCCTCGGAGACGTCGACCGGGATGCGGTTGCCCTTGTCGTCCACGCGGCCGGCGCCGACGGCCACGACCTGGCCCTCCTGCGGCTTCTCCTTGGCGGTGTCCGGGATCACCAGGCCGGAAGCGGTGGTCTGCTCGGCTTCCAGCGGACGGACAACAATGCGATCCTCGAGGGGCTTGATGGAGACAGACACGTCTGTACTCTCCTTCTTCTGTGGTGGGCCGCACCGCATGATGGGTCCGGCCGGCTTCGGTGGATTCTGCTGTGCGCCGTGGGCTGGCCAACCGTCGTCGCGGGTGCCGGATGGCAGGTCCTCTAGGCTTGGCACCCGGTGCCCCGGAGTGCCAGAGATGACTTTAGGCCGAGGTTTAGCACTCGGTCAAGGTGAGTGCCAGCCGTGTCCCGCGGACCCGCCCGGGACGGCCGGGACGGCCGTGAACGCCCTTCCGCCCCACGCCACGCGCTGGGACAATGGACGGTGACGGACCGCGCGACCCCGGGCGGCCGCTGACGCGACGGTCCCGCCACCATCGATCGAGCACTGGAGCGCACCGTGTCCCAGCACGGCCCCGTCGCGGGGTCCCCCGTCATCGCGGCAGACGCCCGCCGTGCCGCCCGGAGGCTGCGGCGA
>DATBUG010000587.1:0-2108 GCA_036516315.1 Citricoccus sp. | reverse complement strand
ACTTGCCGGATCCGTCCCCGCCCTCGAAGGCGATGAACACGCCGCGTCCACGGGGTCCGGGCACGGCGGTGGCAGGGGTCTCGGTCACCGCTCCAGCCTACCGGCGGCGCCGTCACGCGGCGGAATGCTCCACAGGCGCGGCCCGTCAGCGGACGTACGATATGCCCCATGCATCCCGACACCCTGCTCGTCAACGCCGCCCGCCCCACCAAGGAGGTCGATGCGCCGGTCAACGAGCCCGTCCACCTGACCTCCACGTACGTGGGGTGGGAGGCCGGCGGGCAGGAGCGGCGCACGTACGCCCGGATGTCCAACCCGTCCTGGGACGGTCCGGAGGAACTGCTCGCCGCCCTGGAAGGGGTGCCCGACCCGAAGGCCACGCCCGCCCTGTTGTTCTCCTCCGGCATGGCGGCGATCTCCGCGGCGCTGCACCTGATGCCGGTGGGCGGCCGGGTCATCGCCCCGCGGCACGCCTACAACGGCCTGACCTCACTGCTGCAGTCCCTGGCCGCGTCCGGGCGCCTGACCATGGAGCAGGTGGACATCGCGGACACCGCGGCGGTGACCGCGGCCCTGTCCGCCGGGGGCGGGGACACCATCCTCTGGCTGGAGTCGCCGACCAACCCCATGCTGGAGGTCGCGGACCTGCCGGCGCTCGCCGAGGCCGCGCACGCGGCCGGCGCCCTCGTCGTCGTGGACAACACCTTCGCCACGCCCCTGGTCCAGCGCCCGCTCGAGGCCGGGGCCGACGTCGTGGTCCACTCGGTGACCAAGTACCTGGCCGGGCACTCCGACGTGGTCCTGGGCGCGGTCGTCACCGCGGACCCGGACCTGCAAGCGCAGATGCACACCCACCGCACCCTGCACGGGGCGATCGCCGGGCCGATGGAGGCCTTCCTCGCCCTGCGGGGCATGCGCACCCTCGCCCTGCGGCTCGAGCGCTCGCAGGCCAACGCCGCCGAGCTGGCCCGGCGGGCCGACGCCGCGCGGCGGGAGGGGTCCCTGCCCCTCGCCGCGGTGGTCTACCCGGGGCTGCCGGAGCACCCGCAGCACGAGCTGGCCGCCCGGCAGATGACCGGGGGGTTCGGCTCGGTGCTGACCGTGGAGGTCGCCGCCCCCGGTGACGGGCCGGCCGGCGGGCCCGGCGCGGAGGAGGCCTCCGTGGCCGCCGCGGACGCCGTGGTCCAGGCCCTGCGCCTGTGGGTGCCGGCCACCTCCCTGGGCGGGGTGGAGTCCCTCGTCGAGCGCCGGCGGCGGCTGGCCGGGGAGCCCGAGACCGTCCCCGGCGGGCTGCTGCGGCTCAGCTGCGGGATCGAGCACGTCGAGGACCTGTGGGACGACCTGGCCCAGGCGCTGCGTGCCGCCGCCACCGGCGGGCGCGCCCACCGCTAGGCTGTCCCCATGAACGCCTGGATCCTGGTCACCTCCATCGAGAACTGGCTCTACATCGCCCTGTCGGTCGTGGCCGTCGTCCTCGAGGTCTGGGCGCTGGGCGATTGCCTGACCCGGCCCGCCCAGCAGTTCGAGCGGGCCGGCCAGAAGCAGAAGTCGTTCTGGCTGATCCTCACCGGAGTGGCCGGCGTGGTCGGCGTCCTGACGTTCCTGGGCTCGCTGAGCAGCCTCGGCGCCGGGTTCGGCCTGTTCCAGATCGCCGCCCTGTGCGTGGCGGCCGTGTACCTGGCCGGGCCGCGCACCGAGCTGCGGCTGCTGGGCCGCGGCGGACCGTCGCACTACGGTTACTGACGCTCTCCCGCCCCGGGCCGCCTATAGGATGTGCCCATGGCTGAGACCCCGTACAAGCTCGTCCTGCTGCGGCATGGCCAGAGCGACTGGAATGAGAAGAACCTGTTCACCGGCTGGGTGGACGTCCCGCTCACCGAGAAGGGCCGCCAGGAGGCCACCCGCGGCGGCGAACTGCTCGCCCAGGAGGGGCTGCTGCCGGACGTGCTCCACACCTCCGTGCTCAAGCGCGCCATCACCACCGCGAACCTCGCGCTCGAGGCGGCCGACCGGCAGTGGATCCCGGTCCACCGGCACTGGCGGCTGAACGAGCGCCACTACGGCGCCCTGCAGGGCAAGGACAAGGCCGAGATCCGCGAGGAGTTCGG
>DATBUG010000586.1:0-3100 GCA_036516315.1 Citricoccus sp. | reverse complement strand
GAACGTGCGCTACTCGGGGGCCTCCACGGCCTACCAGATCGGTTCCATCGTCGGCGGCGGCTTCGCCCCGCTGATCGCCACCAGCCTGTACGCCGCCTTCGGGGCCTCCTGGCCGATCTCGGTGTACGTGCTCGCCCTCGGCATCATCGCCCTGGCCTGCATCCTGCCGCTGCGCACCGGGCGGTACGATGCCTCCGCCGAGGCCCTCTGACACCGCCGCATCCCCTGGCATCCGGCCACGGCCGGAGGGCCCCGCGACCCGAACAGGTCGCGGGGCCGTCGTGGTCCTGCGGGGGGAACGGGACCGCTCAGACGGCGCCCACCTTGCGCCAGGATCCCTCGTAGTTCTCCCGCACCTCGGAGGAGTAGGGCACCGGGGAGACGATGACGTTGACCTCGGTCTGGCGGTGGCGCTCCACCGTGGTCTTGCCGGAGCCGCCGTCGGGCTCGCCCCAGACGACCTTCAACCGGTCGCCCACCGTCACCTCCGGGTCCACCACGGCCAGGGATAACGCCGTGCGCTCGTTGAACGAGTACCCGGTGAACATGGACAGCCCCACCACCGTGCCGGACTCGTCCACCACGGAGTCGAAGTTGGAGGACCCGTAGTTGGCGTTGGGCAGGTCGAAGAACTTGTAGGGCAGCTCGCCCTTGCCGTACATCGAGGCGTGGATGCGGGCCATGTCCTCGTCGTCCCAGGCCAGGGTCACCTTGTGGCGCTGCGTGGAGGCGTCCATCTTCTCCAGGGCCTCGCGGCCGATGAAGTCGTGGTCGTACTTGATGAAGTTGCCGTAGCCGAGCTCGAACGGGGTGGTGTAGTAGTCCTCGATGTCGCTCGAGACGAAGGAGCCGGCGATCGTGTTGGCCGCCTCGTAGGAGTCGGCCCCGAGCCACCGGCGGTAGTCGGCCAGCATGCCGCCCCCGGAGTAGATGGCCGGCAGCGGGGAGGGGATCCATCCGGACTCGAGGGTGTTGCAGGAGTACGCCCGGGCGCCCACCGCCGTGAGGCCGAACTCCTCCCCGGCCTCCATGAACGCCTCCCGGACGCGGTCATAGTCCTCGTAGGGCCCCCACAGCTCCAGCCCCGGCGCGCCGGCCATGCCGTGGCGCAGCGTGTGCACCGGCCGGCCGCCCACGGTCATCGTGCTCATGTGGAAGAACTTCAGTTGGTCCACCGGGCCGCCGTTGACCTTCTCGATGACGTCCCAGGCCCGCGGTCCCTGGATCTGCAGCCGCCAGAACTCGCGCCGCACGGCCTTGCCCATGGGGCGCGAGGGCGAGCGCCGGTCCACGGTGAGCTCGACGTCGTACCCGCCCGTCTCGGCGTGGAAGGTGATCCAGTCCGTGACGGGCGCCCGGCCGACGTAGGTGTACTGCTCCGGCTCGTCGTGGAACAGGATGCCGTCGCCGATCACGTAACCGTCCGGGGTGACCGGGACGATCTGCTTGGCCCGGTCGACCGGGAAGTTCTCGAGCGAGTTGATCGCCACGGTGGAGAGCAGCCGGTGGGCGTCCCGCCCGCGGATGATGAGGTTGTCCATGTGGTGCGTCTGGTCGAACATGACGGCCGACTCGCGCCAGGCGGCGACCTCGTCACGCCAGTTGGTGAACTCGGACGCGACCACCGGGTAGACGTACGCCCCCGTCTTCGCGTTCCGCATGTGCTCCACGGGGCTCCCCGCCGCGTCCAGCACGTCCTGCAGGGATGTCTTCTCAGCCATGAGTGTCTCCTCGGGTCGTCCGACGGCAACGATCACCCTGCCGTCCAATACCTCTCAGCATAGGTATACGGGTGTGACCCGGGCAACAATTTCGTCAACACTTTTCGATCGACGCCCTCAGGGCGCGCAGGTCCAGCTTGCCCGTGGGGCCGCGTCCGAGGTGGTCGCGCACGGAGAGCCGCCGCGGCTTCTTGTACCCCGCCAGCCGCCCGCCCACGAAGTCCAGCAGGTCCTGTTCCGCCACCCGCGCCCCGGGCTCGAGGGCCACGGCGGCCGCGACCACCTCACCCCACCGCTGGTCCGCCACGCCGAAGACCACCGCATCAGTCACGGCGGGATGCTCGAGCAGGACCTGTTCGACCTCCGCGGGGTAGACCTTCTCCCCGCCGGTGTTGACCACGGAACTGCCGCGGCCCAGCAGCTCGATGCACCGGTCCGGGAGCACGCGAACGTAGTCCCCCGGACTGGCGTGCCGCACCCCGTCAATGACCGGGTAGGACCGGGCCGTCTTCTCCGGGTCGTTGAGGTACCCCCGGGGCAGGGGCCCGCGGAAGGCCAGGACCCCGGTGGCCCCCGGCTCGTCCTGGACCTGCCGGTGTCCCTCGTCAAGCACGACGGCCTCCTCGGCCAGCCGGAACCGCGCCGGGAGGTCGTCCTCGCCACGGGAGACGGCCATGGCGTAGGGGCCGCCTTCTGTGGAGGCGAGGATGTCCACGATCGCCACCTCGCCCAGGCGGTGCAACCGACGCTTGGTCTCCTCGCTGAAGCGCATCCCCGAGCTGATCACCGAGCCCAGGGCCAGGCCGGCGGAGCCGGCCCGGGGCTCGAGGGCGTCCAGGACCGGCACGGCGACGGCGTCACCGGCCACGATCAGCCGCGTGACGCGCTCCCGGACAATCCGCTCCGCCACGGCGTCGGCGTCCAGGCCCGGCTGCGGGTGGATGACCACGGTGCCGCCGAGCGCGAGGGCGTTCATGGCACTGAACAGCGCGGTGGCGTGGATGAAGGGGGCCAGCGGCAGCGTCACCACCCGCGGCCGGTCCGGTGCCGTGGCCAGCGCGACGGCGTCCTCCAGGCCGGTGGGGAACGGCAGCCCCACGGGCGGGTAGATCGAGGATTGCTGGATCTGCAACAGGCTCCCGACCTCCCAGACGACGGCCCGGGGCGTGCCCGTGGTGCCGCCGGTGAAGACGTACAGCTGCGCCCCGGGGCCCGGGTCCGGCAGCTCGGCGCGGTCGGCAGACTCGACGTCGAGCAAGGCCTCGAAGGGCACGACGGCGTCCGGGCAGCGTGCCGAGTGGTCCCCCGGCACGGCCGTCCCGCCGGGCGGCTCGGCCACCTCCACCAGCAGCCGCGGGCCCGCGGAGCCGAGCGTGGCC
>DATBUG010000585.1:0-4488 GCA_036516315.1 Citricoccus sp. | reverse complement strand
AGCGCATCAGCACCGACTCCACGAGCGCGCCGTCGAACAGGCGCCAGAGGAACTTGATGGTGTCCCCGTTGTCCGTGGTCAGCCGGCGCACCTCGGTCAGCAGCGGGGGCATCAGCTCCCCCACCAGGCGCTCACGCTGCGCGGCCGGCAGGTCGGTCATCCGCTCGGGATCCGAGGTGTGGTGCATGAAGTAGTGGGTGGAGAGCTGCTTGGCGCGGAACGCCGGCAGCCCCAGGGCCTTGACCTTCTCCTGGCGCTCGGCCATGGTCAGGTCGGCCAGATGGGTCTTCGGCTGGGCCACGCGCGGCTGCTTGAACTGCAACAGGGGGCGGCCCTCGGCATTGGTCTGCTGCGTCCAGCCCTCGGCCTGGGGCCGCACCTGGGGACGGTCCTCCCCAGCACCGCCCGCCGGCGGGTTGGACAGCATCCGTCCGTCCAGCGGTCCGCCGACGCCGTGACGGCGCAGGCGTTCGCGGTCTTCGACCAGCTGGCGGGCCTCGGACTCGTCGATCAGCCCGCGCTGGGGCCGGTTCAGCTTCAGCTTCCCGTCCCGGGCGTGCTCCAGGTGGGCGTCCGCGGGATCCGCCGCGGCGCGGGCGCGCCCGGCCCGCTGACCGGGCTCCCCCTGCGGGGTGCGGGGCGCGCGGTCCGGGGTACGGGAAGGGTTCGTCTCAGCCATCGTCCCCATTCTCCCATGCCTGTCCAGTCGCGGCAGGGGTGCGGTCCGGGCGGTGCAGGGTGGGAACGGAGTGCCGGCAGGACAGCGAGCGCCGTTACGCCGCTGCCGCCCACGCGCCAGGTGGCGGATATCATCCCCCGGACGCCCGCTGCAGGGGACATTTTCCACCCATCGCGCACGGGCGCCCCGGGCTGTGGCGCGTCCTACTCGCGGATCGTGCGCGGCCGCCCGGCGAGCCAGCCGAACACGGCGGCCCCGAGCCCGGAGGCCGCGAACAGCCAGGCGGCCGGGCCGAAGGACCCCGTCACGGCGAAGATCTGCCCGGTGATGAACGTGCCGGAGGACCCGAGCCCGTAGCCCAGTCCCTGCATCATGCTGGAGACCCGGATGGCCATGTGCGCGGACTGGCTGCGCAGGGTGATCATCGTCAGCGCCAGCGCGGTCAACGCCCCCTGGCCCACGCCGAGCACCCCGGTCCACACCCAGACGCCGGCCAGCGGCCCGTGGATGGAGAGGATGAAGCCACCGCCGGTCAGCACGGCGGCGGTGACGTTCAGCACCGACTGGCTCCGCATCCGCGCGGCCAGCACGGGGGCGGCCAGCGACCCGGCCATCTGCAGCACGATGGACACGGCGACGATCAGCCCGGCCGGCCCACCCTCGAGCCCCCGCTCGCGCAGGATGGGGGCCAGCCACGCGAAGCACGTGAACGAGGTCATCGCCTGGAAGACCATCATCAGGGTGATGTGCCAGGCCACCGGTGAGGTCAACGGGCTGGGCCCCGAGGTGGAGGTCACGGGACGCGCGCCGGAGCGGTGCCGCAGCAGCACGGGGACGAGCAACCCGGCGGTCACCAGGACGGGCACCGCCCACACCCCCAGGGCCAGGCGCCATTCCCCGACCGCCTCGTAGACCGGGAACGTCAGCCCGGCACCGAGCGCCGCCGAACCACAGATCGCGGTGGTGTACAGACCGCTCATCAGCCCGATGTGCGCCACGAAGTCCTGCTTGACGATGCTCGGCAGCACCACGTTGGACACCGCGATCGCCGCCCCGGACAGCACGGTGCCCGCCAGCAGCGGGATCATCGCGCCGCCGTCGGGGACGGGAATCGAACGCACCACCAGGCCCACGGTCAGCAGCAGCAGCGCGCCGAACAGCACCCACCAGGAGCCGAAGCGGCGGGCCAGCCCGGGGGCCAGCGGCGCGAAGACGCCCAGCAGGGTGGCCGGGATGGTCGTCAGCACGGTGGCGCCCCAGCCGGGCAGCCCGGTGGCCGCGGTGATCTCCGGCAGGATCGCGGAGAACGAGGAGAACAGGGTGCGCAGGTTCAGCGAGACCAGGACCACGCAGACGGCCAGGTACAGCCATGAGAGCGGTGACGGCGAGGCGGGCGATCTCATCTGCACACAGGGCATCATGCCATCCGATCAGGTCAGGGTGCGCACCACCATGCGGGAGGGCAGGGCACGCCACCGCCGGGGCAGGCGCGGATAGATCACCCGCAGCGCCCGCCAGAGCAGGTCCTCACGCCGCGAGTCGGCACCGTCCCAGTCCAGCCCCAGGCCGGTGCGCACGCGGTGCGGCAGCATGCCCGCGGCGGTGAACCGGGCCAGGGGCATCAGCCGGCGCAGCCACCACGGCCCCGCCTCGGCCGCGAACAGCTCGCGGGAGATCGTCCGGGCCTCCTCGGTCACCTCCAGGGTCCCGACGGCGTCGCTCCAGTACCGGGCGAAGGCCGCCCGGTCCGCCGGCCAGTGGTCCGCGGGCATGCCGAGCAGGGTGCCCAGGGCGGCATAGCCGCGGTAGACCTCCTCGGCGCGGTCATGGTCCAGCACGCCCCAGATCCGCCAGCGGGCCTCCTCGGCGGCGTGGTAGAGCGTGGCCGCCACCCACAGCTGCGCCTGCGGGTCGGCCGCGGAGTATGCCTGACCCCGCCGGTCGGTGCCGGCCACCGGGCGGTGCGCGGACCGGACCCACCCGGCCACCGCCTCCCGGGCGCCGGCCGCCTCGGGCAGGGCGGTCGCGTAGACGTACTGCAGGGTGTGCCGCAGGCGCCGGAGCGGGTCCCGGGCGAAGTCCGAGTGCCGCGCGACGCCGGCCCCGACGGGTCGGTGCGCCACCTGCAGCAGGATCGCCGCCCCGGCCCCGGCCAGCACGATCGCCTCCCGGGCCAGGCCCACCATGGTCAGCGGGGCGTCACGGTGCCCGCGCGATCCCGCCGGGGCCGTCACGACCGGTCCCCGGGCTCGATGCGCCAGCCGCGGTAGGGCGGACGGCTCCCCGGCGGGGCGCTGGGCGTGGTGACGCTCAGGCCGGCGGGTCCGGACCGCGTCCCGGACGCGCGGCCTCGTGGCGCGCCGTCCTGCGGATCCGGAACCTGCGCTGCTGGGGCCGGTGGCGAGGTCGTCACTGGCCCGGGATGCGCCGGCGAGAAGACCTCTCCGCCCTCGTCCCGTTCGGCGTCCCCGATCCCGGCGACCGTGAGCACGGCGTCGAGGTTGCGGATGAAGACCACCAGCCAGGCGTAAACGATCCCGGCCATCGCCAGCTCGAACCCCGTGAGGTTGTAGTAGCGCAGGGGGTACCAGAGCAGGGTCGCGGCCACCCCCAGGGCGACCATGAGGTAGCTGGCCACGTAGACGGCGGGCGGGAACCCCGGCAACCACAGCTGGATGGTGGCGAGCATGAGCACGAACACCACGCCCAGGATCCGGATGAAGGTGGAGTGCACCGGGTCCGAGAAGTTGATCGGGACGATCCCGGCGCCCATCATGCACAACCCGATCACCACCAGGCCCCAGCGCAGCACGGCGATCCGGGCCCGCCGCCGGCCGGCCGACTCCCGGGCGCGCGCCCAGGTGAAGAGGTCCTGGGTGATGAAGGAGGACAGCGTGGTCAGCACGAGTCCCGAGACGGTCAGGGTGGTGTTGAAGGTCCAGAAGGACAGGATCCCGGCCTGCCCGGTGCCCAGCTCGGAGAAGAAGGCGTGCCACCAGAACGGGTTCTCGGCCAGCAGCATGGACACGATCATCCCCGAGGCCATGAACGCCGCCAGCAGCGAGGACAGCGAGCGGGTGGAGATCCGGGCCGCGGAGTTGAACCCGAGGTATCCAGCCACTGCGCTGACGATCGTCAGCATCACCGTCGCGGCCACCCGGTCCACGGTGAGCCCCGTGAACGCCTCCTGGAACAACCGGAACAGCGCCAGGCAGGCCATGACGGCGATCGCCGCGTGCACGACCAGCAGCCCGAGCGCGTCGGCGACCAGCCAGCTCCAGTGCCGCGTGGTCATCCACTGATGGGTGGTCCGCGCCGACCGGGCGAAACCCACCAGGCACGCGGTCCCGGCACAGCTGCCGCCCACGACGGCGGCGATCACGCCCACCGATCCGTCACCGGACAGCGGCCGCCGGTCGTCAAAGAGCGCGATCCCGACGACGGCTCCGGCCACCGCCGAGGCGATGGCCAGCCAGATGGCCAGCGACTCCCGCAGCACCGGGTTCGCCGCGCGCGAGAGCAGTGCCCGCTGCCCCACGGGCAGGGCACGGGAGCGGGGGTCCTCCGCCCCGGCCGGCACCGGGGCGGGCATCGAGGTCGGTCGAACGTCCGTCACGCTGGCCGATTGTGGCATGGACGGGTGAACCACGGGCGACCGGGACCTCTGGGCCTCCTGATCTCGCTCTATGACGATGTCCTGTTGCGTTCCTCACGGCAAAACCTATAGTGATTAATATTCCGTTCACCTGGCGTTCATGTTGCGCCGGTGGCGGAGGGCGACAACGACGTCGCCGTGAGTAGTGAGGAGT
>DATBUG010000584.1:0-1791 GCA_036516315.1 Citricoccus sp. | reverse complement strand
CGGACGTCCATCACGACGACGTCGGGAGTCGTCTGGCGGCTGCGGGTCACGGCGGCGAGGCCGTCGCCCACGGCGTCGACCACCTCGATGTCCTCCTCGGCATCGAGGATCATCGCGATGCCGGTCCGGACCAGGGGTTCGTCGTCGGCGAGCAGGACGCGGATCACGGCGGCACCGCCGGCAGGGTCACCCGGACGCGATAGCCCCCGTCGTCCAGTGGTCCCGTGGAGATGTCTCCGCCCATGAGCTTGACCCGCTCGTGAAGGCCGGCGAGCCCGTAGCCGCTCGTCAACGCCTGGGCCCGGCGGTCGACCGTGCCGGATCCGTCGTCGGCCACCTCCACCGTCACGGTGTCCTCCGCCCGGGCCACGGCCACCCGCACGTGCGTGCCGGGCCCTGCGTGGCGGACCACGTTGGTCAGGGCCTCCTGGACCACCCGGTAGACGCTGAGCTCCACGCTGGAGTGGAGCCGGTCCTGCAGGCCGGAGGCCGAGAGGTCCACGTCCACGCCGGCGGCCCGGGTCTGCTCGACGAGGGGGTCGAGATCCTTCAGGCCGGAGATCATCCCGACTTCGAGCGCCTCCTCGTCGGTGCTGCCCACCGTGCGCAGCACCTGGAGCAGGCGGCGCAGTTCCGCCATCGCCTGCTTGCCGACCTCCTCCACGGAGGCCAGTGCCGACTCCGCCGCGGCGGGGTCCCGCACCAGCAGCCGCCGGGCGCCGGAGGTCTGCAGGACCATGACGGTGACCGCGTGGGCCACGATGTCGTGCAGTTCCCGCGCGATCCTGAGCCGCTCGTCCGCGACGGCCTGGGCGGCCCTCGCCTCCGTGGTCCGCACGAGTTCACGCGCACGGCGCCGGGACTCGGCGGCCCAGCGCCCGAGGAACCAGGCGGCGAGGTCGAAGACCACCAGGGCGATGCCGACGACCAGGACGGTCGTCCAGGCGTTCCCCGCGCGCGTGGCCAGGGTCCCCTGGTACGCCAGGTTGACGGCGTGGGTCACCAGGATCGCGGCGAGGCACCATCCGCTCCGTCGGACCGGGCGCAGCGCGGCGGCCGTGAAGAGGGCGACCAGCAGGCTCGCCAGCGGGCGTGACCCGACGGTCAGCGTCAGGACGCTGGCGTACCCGCACAGGATTAGGCAGGCCAGCACGGGGTCCCGGCGCCGCAGGAGCAGCACGGGCACCATGGCGAGGTTCAGGACGACGACCGTCACCGAGGGGGGCCCGAGCGCCGACCAGCCCGCGTTGGGCACGCCCGTGAACAGTAGGGTGTCGAGCGCGACGGCGCCCAGGGCGATCTTCACGTCCCGGCCGGTGATGATGGGCGAGATCATGCCGCGTCCCCGTCTCCCTGGCCACCGGAGCGATCCACCGCTCTCGGCTGACTTCATGATCTTCCGTCCCCTGCCCGTTGCCAAGGTCTGGGGCATCAGGCGATCGCGGCGCCGGCGGCGAGGTAGTCCTCCGGGCTGAGGGCACCGCGGGCCTGCACCGGCCCCTGCCCCCGGCCGAGCACCGTGAGCACCTGCCCCGTCCGCCCGCACGGACACGGACCGGTCTCGACGGACCCCACGTCCTCGGAGAGCAGGAACCCGGGATAGCTGGTGTTGAGGGCGTCCAGCACCGCGAGGAGACCGGGGGCCCCGGGGGCGACCTCCGTGCGGACGTCGTCCGGGTCACGGGCGGAGACATGGCACCACGGCGGGACGTGCGTGCGGTGGACGTGGCACTCGACCGCGAGCAGGCTCGACTCGGCCATCGCGTACACCGCACGCACGTTCTCCCGGCG
>DATBUG010000583.1:0-4848 GCA_036516315.1 Citricoccus sp. | reverse complement strand
CCGGCCGCCGGACCGGTGCCGGCCGAGTCGGTACGCCTGTCCCCGGTGCGCCCGGTGCCGGCCGGATGAGGGGGGCGGGCCGGTGGGCCTCAGTCCTTGGAGCCGGGGGTGAGCATGCCCAGCACGCCGTTGGCGATCATGGAGACGATCGAGATGATGATGGCGGCCAGCACCGCGGTCCACCAGAAGGCGTCCACGGTGACCTGCATCGGCAGGTAGGAGGTCAGCCACACGGTGAGCATGAGCATGCCGGCATTGATGATGATCGTGAACAACCCCAGCGTCAGGCAGGTGATGGGGATGGACAGGAAGGAGATCACGGGCTTGACCACCGCGTTCACCGCGCCGAAGACCAGGCCGATCACCAGGTAGGCGATCACCAGGTTCAGCGTGGAGTCACCCGAGTCGGCGACGGTCTGCCCCGGGATGACGTCCATCCCGGGCAGCAGCCAGGTGGCCACCCACAGGGCCAGGGCGTTGACGATGATGCGCAGCAGCAGCTTCATGGTCATATCGTCCCACGCCCCGCACCGTCCCCTCGCGCTCCCTCACTGACCGTACGCCGCCGGCCCGGCATCCGACCATCGTGTCGCGGTGGGCGGGCACCGGGGGCAATCCGTCCGCCGGAGGGTCTCCGTCGGCTCCATCCGTCGGGACTTCGACGTGATCTGCACCCCATTCGTCCGTGCCGGGGCTACTCTGGTGAACCATGAGCGAAGCACATCCCATCCGCCCGCGTCCGGTCCTCGGCAGGCTGCCTGCCTATGCCGCCGGGAAGCCCCCCGCGCCGGTGGACGGACTGGTGTCCTACAAGCTCGCCTCCAACGAGAACCCCTACGGCCCGGTCCCGGCGGTGCGCGAGACGATCGCCCGGTTCGACGCGATCGCCCGCTACCCGGACCCATTGTCCACCGCGCTGCGCGAACGCCTCTCCAGCCACCTGGGCGTGGACGCCCAGGACATCGTGACGGGCGCAGGGTCGCTCGGGGCCCTGACCCAGATCATCACGACCTTCGCCGGCACCGGAGAGGACGGCACCCCGGACGAGGTGATCTTCCCCTGGCGGTCCTTCGAGGCCTACCCGATCGTGGTGCGCTCCGCCGGGGCGCGGGACGTCCAGGTGCCGCTGACCGCGGACTTCCGCCACGACCTCGACGCCATGGCCGCCGCCATCACGGACCGCACCCGCGTGATCCTGCTGTGCACGCCCAACAACCCCACCGGCCCGGTGCTCACCACCCAGGAGGTCGAGGGCTTCCTGGCCAAGGTGCCGCCGGGCGTGCTCGTGGTCATCGACGAGGCGTACCAGGAGTTCGTCCGCCAGCCGGACGCGGTGGACGGGCTCGAGGTCTTCTCGCGCCACCGGAACGTGGCCGTGCTGCGCACCTTCTCCAAGGCCCACGGGCTGGCCAACCTGCGCGTGGGGTACTCCGTGAGCCACCCCCACGTCACCCAGTACCTGCGGGTGCTGGCCACCCCCTTCGCGGTCTCCACGCTCGCCGAACAGGCCGCGATCGCCTCGCTGGACCACCTCGACGACGTCATGGAGCGCGTGGACATCGTGGTCGCCGAGCGCCAGAGACTGGTGACGGACCTGGCCGAGGCCGGATGGCACGTACCGGACACCCAGGCGAACTTCGTCTGGCTGGACCTGGGGGAGCGCACCCCCGGGTTCGTGGAGGCCGCCGCCCGCCAGGCGCTGTCCGTGCGCGGTTTCGGCACGGAGGGCGTCCGCGTCACCGTGGGGGAGAAGGAGGCCAACGCGCGGTTCCTGCAACTGTGCCGCGAGTTCGGGGCGCCGCGCCCCTCGGCCGCCCAGCAGGCCACGGCCTGACCCGAGGCCCCGGCCGGTGCCGGCCGACCCGGGACGGCACCGGGTGGAGCCGTCCCGGCGGAACCGCCCCGGACCAGCGGTGCTCCGGGGACGGGCCCACGGCGCGGGGCACGTAGCGCCCCTACGCAGAACGCGCGAGTATGCCGCTGCCGGTCTAGGCTGGACCGGGGCCGGCGCCGGGTGCGCCGGCAGGGAAGGAGTTCGCCGTGCACCAGACGCCGACGTCGCCGGCCGTGGCGGCCCAGCTGCCGGAAGGGGCCGTCCGGTTGCTGGACGCCGACGGGACCCTGCACCAGGATCCCCGGTTCAGCCCCTACCTGGCGGAGCTGTCCGAGGACACGCTCCGGCGCATGTACCGGCTGATGGCCACAGAGCGCCGCGTGGACCAGGAGGGCACCTCGCTGCAGCGCCAGGGACAGCTCGCCCTGTGGGTCCCCGCCGTTGGCCAGGAGGGCGCCCAGGCCGGGGCGCTGACCGCCCTGCGGGACGAGGACTGGATCTTCCCCACCTACCGGGAACACCTCTTCGCCCTGGGCCGCGGCGTCACCCCGGGACAGTTGCTCGCCCTGTTCCGCGGCGTCGCCCACGCCGGCTGGACGGCCGAGGACCACCGCGTGCAGCCCTACACCCTCGTGCTGGCCGCCCAGGCCCTGCACGCCACCGGCTACGCCTGGGGCATCGCGCGCGACCAGGCCGGCTGGGACGCCGAGCGCCGCCGCGCCGAGGGCCAGGTCGTGGTGGCCTGCTACGGGGACGGCGCCTCCTCCGAGGGGGACATCCACGAGTCCATGGTCTTCGCCGCCAGCTACGACCTGCCGGTGGTCTTCTTCTGCCAGAACAACCAATGGGCCATCTCCGTGCCCGCCGCCACCCAGACCCGGGTGCCGCTGGCCCGCCGGGCCGCCGGCTACGGCTTCGAGGGCGTGACGGTGGACGGCAACGACCCGCTGGCCGTGCACGCCGTGACCGCCTGGGCCGCCGAGCAGGCGCGCACCGGCAACGGCCCCGTGCTCGTCGAGGCACACACCTTCCGCGGCGGAGCGCACACCACCGCGGACGATCCCACCAAGTACCGCACCCGGGACGAGGAGGAGGCCTGGGCCGCTGTCGACCCGCTGGCCCGCCTCGAGGCCTACCTGCGCACCAGCGGGGCCGCCGGACAGGACCCAGAGGCCTTCTTCGCCGACGTCGCCGCCGAGGGCGAGGACCTGGCCCGCCGCACCCGCGAGGCGGTGCTCGCCATGACCGGGGACGCCATCGCACCCTTGGACGAGGTGTTCGAGACCGTCTACGCCGAGCCGCACCCGCTGGTGGCGGAGGAACTGGCCTGGCACCGCCAGTGGCAGGCCGGCTTCGCGGACGCCGAGCCGGAAGGAGACCAGTCATGACCACGCAGGCCACGACGCCGGCCGGGACGGCTCCCGGCACGGACCCCGGCGCGGGGTCCTCCGCGGCCCCGGACGCCCCCGCGGTGGAGACCCTCACGATCGCCAAGGCCATCAACCGTGCCCTGGCCGATGAGCTGGCCACCGACGAGAAGGTCCTGTTGATGGGCGAGGACATCGGCTCGCTCGGCGGCGTCTACCGCGTCACCGAGGGGCTGAAGGCACGCTTCGGGGCGGACCGGGTGGTGGATTCCCCGCTGGCCGAGTCCGGCATCATCGGCACCTCGATCGGCCTGGCGCTGCGCGGTTACCGCCCCGTGGCCGAGATCCAGTTCGACGGTTTCGTCTTCCCCGGCTTCAACCAGATCACCACCCAGCTGGCCAAGATGCGCGCCCGCACCCGGGGCGCCGCCACCGTCCCGGTGACGATCCGCATCCCCTACGGCGGGGGGATCGGCTCGATCGAGCACCACTCCGAGTCCCCGGAGGCCCTGTTCACCCACACCGCGGGCCTGCGGGTGATCACCCCGTCCAACGCCCACGACGCCTACTGGATGACGCGCCAGGGCATCCGCTCCCAGGACCCGGTCATCATCTTCGAACCCAAGCGCCGGTACTGGCTCAAGGGCGAGGTCGACGTCTCCGCCGACGGCCACCGCGGGCTGTCCGCCTTCGCGGCACAGGTGGTGCGCGAGGGCACGGACGCCACGATCGCCGCGTGGGGACCGCTGGTGCCCGTGGCGCTGGCGGCCGCGAACGCCGCGGCCGAGGACGGCCGCTCGGTCGAGGTGGTGGACCTGCGCTCGCTGTCCCCCGTGGACTTCGACGCGCTGCAGGCCTCCGTGGAGAAGACCGGGCGCATGGTCATCGCCCACGAGGCCCCCACCTTCGGCGGTCTGGGCGGGGAGATCGCCGCCCGGCTCATGGAGCGGTCCTTCCTGCACCTGGAGGCCCCCATCCTGCGCGTGGGCGGGTACCACCTGCCCTACCCGCCCTCCCGCGTGGAGGAGCAGTACCTGCCGGACCTGGACCGGATCCTGGACGCCGTGGACCGCACCTTCGCCTACTGACCCGCCGGACCGGGCGCCGAGCGCCACGACCGGCCCGACCACCGGGACCGCGCACCGGGTCTGCCGGGGCGCGCCGCCTGCCGAACCGAGACACTCCCCGGGAGAGCACCATGGAGACCTTCAACCTGCCGGACGTCGGCGAGGGCCTGACCGAGGCCGAGATCACCGAGTGGAAGGTGGCGGTGGGGGACACCGTCGCGGTCAACGACGTCCTCTGCGAGATCGAGACGGCCAAGTCCCTCGTGGAGCTGCCCAGCCCCTACGCCGGGACGGTGGCCGAGCTGATGGTCCCGGAGGGCGTGACGGTCGAGGTCGGCACGCCGATCATCGGGATCACCACCGGCGCCGAGGAGGCCCCTTCCGGCGGGGACGGCTCCGCGGAGGTCGAGCAGGAGATCCCGGACGCCCGGATGCCCGCTCCGGAGCAGACCGGTGACGCGGTGACGGCGGAGGACACCGGCACCCCGGCGCCCGCCGGCGGCGCGTCCGAGCCGGCCGGGACCCCCGGCCCCACGACGTCGGCGGGCGGTTCCGGTGCAGCCCTCACCGGGTCCGGGCC
>DATBUG010000582.1:0-1684 GCA_036516315.1 Citricoccus sp. | reverse complement strand
GGGCACGGGGATGCAGATCCGGTCCGCCTCGGTGTACTGGACGCGCTCGCCGTCGAAGAAGCCGTTGTTGAGGATGTTCCGGTGGGTCAGCGTGGCGCCCTTGGGGTAGCCGGTGGTGCCGGAGGTGTACTGGATGTTGATTGGGTCGTCCGGGGCCAGCGCCGCGGCCACGCGCGCCAACCGGTCCTCGTCCGCGGGCGTGGCGGCCAGGCGGTCCCACGCGGGAGTGCCGAGGATGACCACGTCCTGCAGCGCAGGACAGTCCCCACGGACCTCGGCCAGCATCCGCTCGTAATCCGAGGTCTTGAACGAGCTGGCGGCGATCACCGTACGGATGCCCGAGGCGGCCAACGCGTACTGCAGCTCGTCGCGCCGGTAGGCCGGGTTGATGGTGACCAGGATGGCCCCGACCTGCGCCGTCGCGTACTGCACCAGAGTCCATTCGGCCACGTTCGGTGCCCAGATCCCCACGCGGTCCCCGCGCGTGATCCCGGCGTCCAGCAGCCCGGTGGCCAGCCGCGCGACGTCGGCCGCGAACTCCGCGTAGGTCCACCGCCGGCCCGTCTGCACCTCCACGAGGGCGTCGCGCTCACCGAACCGCTCGACGGTGCTCGCCAGGTTCTGCCCGATCGTCTCCTCCAGCAGGGGTGTGGTGGTGGGGCCATGGTCCTCGGACAGTGCGATGGTCGGCTCGGTGGTCATGGACGGTCTCCTGGGCGTAGTCGTGATCTGCATCACAGGTGTGCGGCGAGCCCCAGCTTAGTTATCGACCGCTAACTGGTCTAGGCGGCGCCCCGGTGTGCGGCGGTGCAGAGTGCGGCGGTGCGGAGTGCTGCGGTGCAGGGTGCTTCGGGCGGACCGGACCGGCCGGGCCGGACCTTGACCACGAGTGCAGGATGGAGTCATGAGGTCCACACCCGCGCCCGAGCCACCCCCGCGCCCCGGGGCCACCGGTGGCGCGGGCGCCGATGACGTGGACGTGGGCGCGGATGTGGACGTGCTCGTGGTCGGGGCAGGGGTCTCCGGCATCAACACGGCCTACCGGATCCGGGAGTCCTGCCCGGAGCTGTCCCTGCGGATCCTTGAGGCGCGGGCCGACCCCGGCGGCACCTGGGACCTGTTCCGCTACCCCGGGGTGCGTTCGGACTCGGACGTCCACACGCTCACCTTCCCCTTCCACCCCTGGACCGGCCAGGACGCGATCGTCAGCGGCGCGCAGCTCCTGGGGTACCTGCAGGAGGTGATCCGCCATGCCGGCCTGGACCGATTCCTGGACCTGGACACGCGGGTCACCGCTGCCGCCTTCTCGACGCCCCGGGCCCGGTGGAGCGTGCGTGCGGTCCGCGGCGGCCGGCCGGTGGAGTACACGGCCCGTTTCCTCGTCCTGTGCACCGGGTACTACGACGATGACCATCCCCACGACCCCGGGTTCACCGGGCTCCAGGACTTCACCGGGACCGTGGTCCACCCGCAGCACTGGCCCCCCGGCCTGGAGGTCGCCGGCCGGCGCGTCACCGTCATCGGCTCCGGAGCCACCGCGGTGTCCCTGGTCCCCGCCCTCGCCGAGGCCGGCGCACGGGTCACCATGCTCCAGCGCACCCCCGGGTACGTGCTGGCCCGGCCGGGCCGGGACGCGCTCGCCCGTCTCCTCCACCGCGCGTTGCCGGCGACGGCGGCCCACCAG
>DATBUG010000581.1:0-12439 GCA_036516315.1 Citricoccus sp. | reverse complement strand
CGATCCGCAGGGCCTGGAAGGTGCGCTTGGCCGGGTGACCGCCCGTGCGTCCGGCCGCGGCCGGGACCGCGGAGCGGATCACCTCCACGAGGCGTCCGGTGCTCTCGAAGGGCTCCTCCCGGCGGGCCCGCACGATGGCTGCCGCGATCCGGCCGGCGAACTTCTCCTCGCCCCAGGCGCGGATCAGGCGGCGCAGGCGGTCCTCGTCGTACTCGTTCACCACGTCGGCGGCGGTGAGCCCCGCCGTCGTGTCCATCCGCATGTCCAGCGGCGCGTCGTAGGAGTAGGCGAAGCCGCGATCCCGCTCGTCCAGCTGGTAGGAGGAGACGCCCAGGTCGAAGAGCATGGCGTCGGCCTCGGAGACGCCGGCCGCTGCCAGCGCCTCAGCCACGCCGTCGTACGTGCCGTGCCAGGGCCGCAGGCGATCGCCGGCCCAGGCGAGCCGCTCGGTCGCCAGCCGCAGCGCCTCGGTGTCCCGGTCGATCCCGACGACGACGGCGTCGGGGTGCCGCCTCAGGATCTCCTCGGCGTGGCCACCCATGCCGAGGGTTCCGTCCAGGGCGACCGGCCGGCGCCCCGCCTGGCGCGCGGCCTCCAGCCCTGGGGAGAGCAGGTCCAGGACGCGGTCGCGCATGACGGGAACGTGCCGGTCCTGTGCCGGTCTCTGCTCTGCACCCAAGCCGTGCGTTCCTTCCCTGCTGCCGTCGATGGTCCCGCGGTCTGCTGACGCCGGGCCGGCGTCGAGAGACCCCTCGAGTAGAGAGCTCCCTTTAAGTGACAGGCGGACCCTTGGACCAGATCCCCATCCGCACGGGCCCCGTGCCTGGCCCGGGGGAAGTCGGGTCAGGACCGGAACGGCACACCGGTTCCGCGCCTGGCCCGGGGGAAGTCGGGCCAGGTCCGGCCTGGGGCGGCTGGAGGTCTCATTCAAGAATCCGCACTGTTCGGTTGTGGTGCCCGCGGGAGGCCGGCGGCTCAGAAGATGCCCGGCAGGACCTCCTCGTCCGTCTCCGAGAACGCGTTCTCCTGTTCCTCCAGGTAGGAGGACCAGGCCTGGGCGTCCCAGATCTCGGCCCGCGTGCCAGCCCCGATCACCGCCACGTCCCGGTCCAGTCCCGCGTAGTCGCGCAACGGGGCGGGGATCGTGATCCGCCCCTGCTTGTCCGGGACCTCGTCCGAGGCGCCGGACAGGAAGACGCGGATGTAGTCCCTGGCCTGGCGTGAGGACAGCGGTGCCGCCCTCATCTGCTCGTGAACCCTCTCGAACTCACGGGCGCTGAAGACGTAGATGCAGCGTTCCTGGCCCCGGGTGAGGACCAGACCCTCGGCGAGCTCCTCGCGGAACTTCGCCGGGAGGATCAACCGGGCCTTCTCGTCCAGACGCGGCGTGTAGGTGCCCAGGAACATGGACCACCGCCTTTGCCGTCCGAGAGGTCCGTTCGAGCCTCCTTCAACACCACCATCCTCTGCTGCCCTCCACTTTACCCCACTACCCTCCACCGTCAAGACGCAGAAGGGCCGTGAGGCGTAGTGAACAAGGCGCTGACCAGCGCAGATATCGCCGCGGCCGACGAGGAACCACCGGGCGCGCGACCGCGGGGCCGCAGGCATTCCACCGCGCTGGAGGCGGGCCGGAAGGGTGCGAGGGTGACGGCGGGGAGGACAGTGGAGCGGAGTGGCGGCCCACCGGGGAGGAGGGTGGAGGAGGTGCGGAAAGACGTGAGAAAAGACGTGAAGAAAGACGTGGGGACGCGACAGGACCCCGTCGCATGGCGACGGGGTCCTGGATGGTCGTCAGTGGAGGCGGATGCCCGCCTCGGTCACGGGTCCTGGTGGCGGCGCTGCTCCCAGCGCTGCTCCAGGCCGTCCATGAACGCGGAGTTCTTCTTGGGCGCAGCCCCCCCTGTCCCCCGGCGCGTCGACCCGGCCTTCGTGCGCGCGGTGCCCACGTACACGCCGGCGGCCATCAGGATGAAGCCGACGATCCCCAGCCAGATCGCCTGTTGGGAGACGCCCCAGAGCAGCACACCGAGCCCGACGGCGGCGGTCACCGCACCGGCGACCAGCCGGGACGTCGAGAACCGCGTGGTGCCCGCTTCGCTCATGCTCGTGGCGAAGTGCGGGTCCTCGGCGTTCAGCTGCTGTTCCAGCTGCTCCAGAAGCTTCTGCTCCCGCTCAGACAACGGCATCGCTGCCTCCTCTTCCACCCCGGATTCCGTAGTACAAGCATAGGGCCCGGGCCCTCCACCACGCCATATCAGTGACGCCGGGTGACCGCCTGGACAGCGGCTTTCCGCGGTCAGCGTAGACGGGGACGCCGGGGTGGCCCCTTCCCCTCGAGGATGGTCGCCGGTTTCAGGGCGGCGGCGGGAAAGCGGCGGCGGATGTCGTCGGCCACGCGATCGGCCTCGGACCAGTCCGCCGGCCCCTCCTCGCCGGACCAGGGCAGGGTCTCCTGGACGGCGCCGCCGGTGTCCTGAAGGCGCTCGGCGCGCAGGCCCAGCAGGCGCACCGGGTGCCGGCGCGCGGCCAGCAGCTCGGCCAGCAGGTCCTCGGCCGCGTCCGCCAGCGGCCCGGCCGAGTCCACGGGGGCCGCCAGCGTGCGGCTGCGGTTCCGCACGGAGAGGTCGGGGGCCTTGAGCTTGACGGTGACGACGCCCGCCCGGACCCCTGCGCGCCGCAGGCGGTAGGCGCACTCGTGGGACAGCGCCACGAGGACCCGGTGCAGTGCGGTCCGGTCCGTGAGGTCCTCGTCGAAGGTCCGCTCCACGCCGAGGGACTTCGCCTCCCGCTCGGTCACCACCGGCCGCGGATCGATGCCGCGGGCGAGGTCGACGAGCGCAGGCCCGTGCACTCCCAGCCAGCGCTGCATGCGCTGCGGTGACTGCGCGGCCAGGTCACCCACCGTCTCGAGGCCCGCATCCACGAGCCGGCGGCCCAGGACCGGGCCCACGCCCCAGAGCGCCGAGACGGGCAGGGGGTGCAGGTACTCGCGCGTTCGGGCCCCGGGGACGATCGCCAGCCCGTCCGGCTTGGCCCGGGTCGAGGCGATCTTCGCCACGGATTTCGTGGCGGCCGCCCCCACGGTGCACGGCAACCCCGTCTGCTCCCTGACCGCCTCCCGGATCAGGGAACCGATGCGCGACGGCGGCCCGAGCCGGCGCCGGGCCCCCGAGACGTCCAGGAAGGCCTCGTCGATGCTGAGCTGCTCCACCAGCGGCGTGAAGGACGCCAGGATCCGCATGACCTCGCGGGAGACCGCGGCGTACCGCTCCTGACGCGGCTCCACCACCTCGACGCCGGGACACAACGCGAGCGCCTGGGCCAGCGGCATCGCCGACCGGATGCCGTGGGCTCGGGCCTCGTAGGACGCCGAGAGCACCACGGAACGGGCCCCGCGGTGGGCCACGAGTGCCGGAATCCCGGCGAGATGCGGCCGCTCCAGCAGCTCGACGGACAGGAAGAAGGCGTCCATGTCCACGTGCAGGATCACGGCGTCCCAGGAGTCGTCGGCCTGAGGCTGCCCGTCCCGCTCCGCCTCGGCACGATCATCCATGGTCCCAGCCTAGGCGCAGCCCCGACGGTAGGCTGTGGCTCGTGCCAGCGACCAGCCCTGCCCCAGCCCAGCCGGACCGACTGCCGGAGGAGGCGTTCGTGGCGGCGGTGGACCGCCGGATGGACGAGTTGCTCGCAGGCTACCGCGGCACGGCGGAACGGATCTCGGCCTCGGCCGCCCCCCTGGTCGACGCCATCGCCGGCCTCGTCCGCGGCGGCAAGCGCCTTCGCGCCGTCCTGGCCTGGTGGGGGTGGCGGGGCGCCGGCGGCGCGCCGACGGACGAGCGCATCGTCGACGCCGCGGTGGGGCTGGAGCTGTTCCAGGCAGCAGCCCTCATCCACGACGACATCCTCGACCGCTCGGACACCCGCCGCGGAGCCCCGAGCATCCACCGGGCCTTCGCCTCCCGCCACCGGGAGGCCGGATGGCGGCAGGACCCTGAGCACTTCGGCACCTCCGCCGCCATCCTCACCGGGGACCTGTGCCTCGCCTTGAGCGAGGAGGTCTTCGCCGGGGCGGCCGACGCCACGGGCACTCCCGGTGTCAGCCGCTCCATGTTCAACCAGATGCGCTTCGAGGTCATGGCCGGGCAGTACCTGGATGTGCTCGACGAGGTCGAGGTGCCCGGCGAGGACCCGGCGGAGGCCCTCGCCCGGGCGCGCACCGTCCTGCGGTACAAGTCCGCCCGCTACTCCGTGGTCCACCCGCTCAACCTCGGTGGCGCGCTCGCCGACGCCGGCGGCGTCCCACTGGAGCAGTACGAGGCGTTCTCCCTGCCCCTGGGCGAGGCGTTCCAGCTGAAGGACGACCTCCTGGGTGTCTTCGGTGACCCCACGATCACGGGCAAACCGGCGGGGGACGACCTGAGGGAGGGCAAGCGTACCGAGCTGGTGGCGCACGCCCTGTCCCTGCTCCCCCCGGAGCAGTCCGCCCGGCTCGAGGCCGCACTGGGCGACCCGGAACTCACGTCCGAGGACGTGGCCGGCCTGCAGCAGCTCCTCGGGGAGTGCGGCGCACGACGACGCGTGGAGGACGAGGTGTCCGCCCTGGGCGCCCGGGCACTGGCGGCCCTGGAGGAGATGACCGTGGACGCCGACGTCCGGGAGGGCCTGGCCCGCCTGGCCCAGCGGATCCTCCGCCGGGACCGCTAGGCGCGGCCTACCAGGCCAACGCCTGCGCCCGGCGCCTGATCTCCGTCTTCCGGCCCTCGCGCAGGGCGTCCACCGGGCGGCCCGGCAGCGAGTCGTCCGGGGTGAACAGCCAGCGGATGGCCTCGTCGGCGGAGTAGCCCGCATCCTGGAGGACCGAGATGGTGCCCCGCAGGGCCTCCAGCGGGCCGTCCTCCTGGACGAACAGGGCGGGCACCGCGCGGTGGGCGTTCTCGCCGATCCGCGAGGCCAGCAGGCGGCCGTCCCCGACCATGTTGTGCACCCGGGTCACGGGGATGTCCCATCGCTCGGCCAGGTCGGGGAAGTCGATCCAGTCCCCCACCAGCTCCTCGAGGGAGGGTTCCGGCTGCGGTGTCTCGTTGTGCTCCGTTGTACTCACCACACCAGCGTAGCGACCTGCTCCGCCCGCCGCCGTCGGCCGACCACGCAGGGCCGCATCCGCCGCTCACCAGGCACGACACGCTCAGGTTATTGAATCGTTACGCAGCTGATTACCTTTCGATAACGCTCCTCGGGTACGTTTACCTGCGTCACATTCTGATCACAGGTATCACCCGTTCCATCCTCGGCCACGCCGGAGATCGGCACGGATGCCGCACAGCAGAGGAAACGCATGTCTGATCGCTCCACCGGCGCGCCGCGCCTGCTGAGGTCCGCCGTGGCCACGTCCGCCCTGCCCATGCTGATGCTCGGCTCCGCCGTCGTCGCGGCCCCGGCGGCGGCGGACGTCCCCCGGCAGGCCCTGGCCCCGCGCTCGGCCACCCCGGTCAACATTGAGGCGGCCCAGGTGCGCCTCGCCTCTGCCTCCCTGGCCTCGAGCGTGCCGGCCGCGTTCACCGCGCCGACGACCACGCGGGCCTCCCGGTCAGCGGCCAGCTACACCGTGAAGTCCGGGGACACCCTGTACGGCATCGCCACCCGCCACGGGATCGGGCTCTCCGCCCTGCTGCAAGCCAACGGCCTGTCCCAGACCTCGGTCATCCACCCCGGCCAGACCCTGAAGCTCTCAGGGTCCGCGTCCTCCGGCTCCACCGCCGGCGCCTCGGGCACGACCGTCACCACCCACACGGTGAAGTCCGGGGACACCCTGTATGGCATCGCCACCCGCCACGGGATCGGGCTCTCGGCCCTGCTGCAGGCCAACGGCCTGTCCGAGTCCTCGATCATCCACCCCGGCCAGACCCTGAAGCTCTCGGGGTCCGCGTCCTCCGGATCCACCGCCGGCGCCTCGGGCGCCTCGTCCTACACCGTGAAGTCCGGGGACACCCTGTCCGGGATCGCCTCGCGCCACGGGATCGGGCTCTCCGCCCTGCTGCAGGCCAACGGCATGTCCCAGACCTCGGTCATCCACCCAGGCCAGACCCTGAAGCTCTCGGGCACGGCGTCGGCCGACCAGGGCGTGCCGGGTGAGGACCTCGTGCCCAACACCTTCCTGCACTACACCTACCCGGACCACGTCGTGGCCTCGGCGAACGAGAACAAGCGGGCCCTGCTCTCCGCGGGGGTCCCCTCCCGGTCCCAGATGCAGGCCATCATCGCGGACACCGCACGCCGCATGGGCGTGGACCCGAGCCTGGCGCTGGCCCACGCCTTCGTGGAGTCCAGCTTCAACCATGCTTCCGTCTCCCCCGCCAACGCCATCGGCGCGATGCAAGTGATTCCCTCCTCCGGGGCCTGGGCCTCGGAACTGGTCGGACGCAAGCTCGACCTGATGGACCCGCGGGACAATGCCGTGGCCGGCATCGCCATCATCCGGCAGTTGCAGCGCACCGCCCCGTCCATGGACGACGCCATCGCGGGCTACTACCAGGGCCTCGGCGGAGTCACCCGCGACGGGATGCGGCCGGATACGAAACAGTACGTGACCAAGGTCAAGACGTACCTGAAGCGGTTCTGATCCGGACGTCCCCGGACCTGTCCGGCCAGCCGTCTACCCTGTAAGGGTGACAGAACGCCGAGCCGACCCCCTGACCGGGACCGTCATCGAGGGACGGTACGAGATCCGTTCCCGGTTGGCCCGGGGCGGAATGTCCACGGTGTACCTCGCGGTCGACCGGCGGCTGGACCGCGAAGTCGCCCTCAAGGTCCTGTATCCGCACCTGGCAGAGAGCCACTCGCTCGTGCAGCGGTTCGAGCAGGAGGCCAAGACGGCCGCGCGCCTGTCCCACCCCCACGTGGTCAACGTCCTGGACCAGGGCGTGGACCACAGCCCCGACGGCGACCTCGCGTACCTGGTGATGGAGTACGTGCCCGGGTACACGCTGCGCACCGTGCTGCAACGGCGCCAGGCGATGACCCCACGGGTGGCGCTGGCTTACCTGGAGGCCATCGTGGACGGCCTGGCGGCCGCGCACCGCGCCGGCCTGGTGCACCGGGACGTGAAGCCGGAGAACGTCCTGGTCTCCCGGGACGGACAGATCAAGGTCGCGGACTTTGGGCTGGCCCGGGCCACCACCGACTTCACGGGCACGGGGGCGGCACTGATGGGGACGGTGGCCTACATCTCCCCGGAGCTCGTCTCGGGATCCCCGGCCGACGAACGCAGTGACATCTATGCGGTGGGCATCCTGGCCTACGAGATGCTCACGGGTCGGCAGCCGTTCGCCGGGGCCTCACCGATCCAGGTGGCCTACCAGCACGTGAACAACGAGGTCCCCCCGCCGTCCGGGAGGGTCCCCGGGCTCGCGGAGGCCCTGGACCGGCTCGTGCTGTGGTGCACCGCCAGGAACCCCCGGGACCGCCCCGCCGACGCCGGCGTCCTCCTCACCGAGGTCCGGCACCTGCGCTCCTCTATGGCCGATCCGGACCTCGACTTCGAACCGCCCGCCCTCGCGGCCGGTCCGGCGGCAGAGCACCCCACCGAGGCGTTCGGTGGACTGGCCGCACACGAGGACGAAGATGGAGGCGACCAGGGCCGTGACGGGGACCGCGACCGGGACCCGCACGAGAACACGCACGAGAACACGCACGACACCGGGGAGCTGCTCGACCGGGAGGAGGACCTGGACGGTCTAAACGGCCCGGGCGACTTGGGCGGCCTGGACGGTCTAGACGATGCACAGGGGTTCACGCGCCCGCAGGACGCCACCGAGGTGATCGGCCGTCCCGGGGTCACCGAGGCCCTCGACCCCGCGGCCACCACGGTCTTGCCCACGCCCGACTCCCACCGCACCTCGGTCCTGCCGGGCCTGCCCGCCGCGCCGGGCCGCCAGCCCCTCAGTGCCACCCGTGGGGCGGGCCCCGCCCCGGCTGCCGACGCCCCGGTGGCGCCCGAGGCAACCGGTATGGCGCGGTGGCTGCCGTGGTCCCGGGGCGGCTCCGGGCGTCCGGCCTCCACCCGCCAGCAGCGGCGCCAGCAGCAGCGCCGGGCCCGGACCCCCACGGAGGACCTGGGCCACCGCAGTTCCACGAGGATGTGGGCCTGGGCCGCGATCGTGATCATCGCCACCGCCACCCTGGTGCTGGCGGGATGGTTCTTCGGGTCCGGGCCCGGCGCCGTGGTGGTCGTGCCGGACGTGGCGGGCCACAGCAGGGGGGCGGCGGTGGATGCGCTGGAGGCGACCGGCGTCGGCTACACCCTCACCCGCGCCCACGACGACATGATCGCCGAGGACAGCGTCATCTCGATGGATCCCGGCCCCGGGACGCAGCTGCGGCGGTACGACACCGTCCGGGTCACCGTCTCGAGCGGACCGCAGTTGCTGGACGTCCCCGACGTCGCGGGGCTCGACCGGGCGCAGGCTGCGCGTGCGCTCGAGGCAGCGGGCCTGGGCCTGGGGCAGGTCACGCATGAGCACTCCGGCACCGTCGAGGCCGGACAGGTGGTCCGGCAGGTGCCGGATGCCGGGGCGGGACGACGCCGGGGCCACCCGGTTGCCGTCGTGCTCTCCGACGGCCCCGCCACGGTGGCGGTGCCGGACGTCACCGGACGCCCCGAGCCCGAGGCACGCCGCCTGTTGGGCGAGGCCGGGTTGGAGGCGGATACCCGGAACCTGTTCGGGGGCCTGCTGGGTGATCATTCGGGCAGGGTTCGCCATCAGTCCCCGGCGCCGGGCACTGAGGTCCAGCCCGGGACCGCGGTCCGCCTCGTCACGCTCTGAACGACCAGGGTCTGCCGCCCCCGTCCCGCGGCGGAACCGGCACGGTCCGGTCCCGCCCGCGGTCGGGTCAGCGCCGGCGACCGGCGCGGGACAGCGCCTCGGTGACGAGGAAGGCCATCTCCAGGGACTGCTGGTGGTTCAGCCGCGGGTCGACGAGGGACTCGTAGCGGTCGGCGAAGGCCGACTCATCGATCGGGTCCGCGCCGCCGAGGCACTCGGCCACGTCGTCCCCGGTCATCTCCACGTGCAGGCCGCCCGGGTAGGTGCCGGCCGCTCGGTGCACCTCGAAGAAGCCACGCACCTCGTTCATCACGTCGTCGAAGCGGCGGGTCTTGTAGCCGTTGGCGGCCGTGACGGTGTTCCCGTGCATCGGGTCGGTGACCCACAGCGGGTTGGCGTCCGAGTCCCGCACGGCCTCCACCAGCGGGGGCAGGTTGTCGCGGATCTTGTCCGCGCCCATGCGGGTGATGAAGGTCAACCGGCCGGGCTCGCGCTCGGGATCGAGCTTGTCGATGAGCGCGAGGGCGTCCTCGGGGCGGGTGGTGGGGCCGAGCTTCACGCCGATCGGGTTGCGCACCTTGGACAGGAACTCCACGTGGGCCCCGTCCAGGTCCCGGGTCCGCTCCCCGATCCACAGGAAGTGCCCCGAGGTCGCGTAGGGCAGTCCCGAGCGGGAGTCGATCCGGGTCAGCGGGCGCTCGTAGTCCAGGAGCAGGGCCTCGTGGGCGGTGAAGAAGTCGGTGCGGCGCAGGGCCTCGAAGTCGGCGCCGGCGGCGTCCATGAACCGCACGGCACGGTCGATCTCCTGCGCGATCTCCTCGTAGCGCGAATAGGCCGGGTTGCGCATGAACCCCTGGTTCCAGGCGTGCACGGAGCGTAGGTCGGCGAAGCCGCCCTGCGTGAACGCGCGGACCAGGTTGAGGGTGGACGCCGAGGTGTTGTAGGCCTGCATCATCCGGCGCGGGTCATGCCGGCGGGACTCCGGGGTGAAGTCGAAGCCGTTGACGATCTCACCGCGGAAGGACGGCAGGGTGACGCCGTCGCGCGTCTCCATGTCCGAGGAGCGCGGCTTGGCGAACTGACCGGCCATGCGGCCCATCTTCACCACCGGCAGGGATGCGCCGTAGGTGAGCACCACGGCCATCTGCAGGATGGTCTTCACCCGGGCGCTGATCTTGTTGGCCGTGGCCCCGGCGAAGGTCTCGGCGCAGTCCCCGCCCTGGAGCAGGAAGGCCTCGCCCCGGGCGGCGGCCGCCAGCTGGGTGCGCAGCACGTCGACCTCACCGGCGAACACGAGCGGCGGGGCGGAGGACAGCTCGGCGGTGACCTTCTCGAAGGCCTCCTGGTCCTCCCAGGTGGGCTGCTGACTGATCGGCTTCTCCCGCCACGTGTCCAGGCCGGGATAGTCGGCGGCCCCGTTGGACTGGGCGGAGCCGAAGGCCGGGGTATCGGTGCGGGGATCGAAAATCATGTACCAAGGGTACGGAACCGTGAGCGAACCCACGCTCACGTGACGCGGTGCTCACGCCACGGGCGGTTCAGACGGCCGCCCGTCACCCCGCGGCCGGGCTCAGCCCTCCCCGGGTCCTGCAGGCCGCGGCGCGTTCTTGACGGTGGCCGCGTACACGTCCACGTACTCCTGGCCGGACAGCCGCCGGATGGCCTCCATGACCTGGTCCGTGACCTGGCGCTCAACGAACCGGTCCCCGGCCCGCTCGTAGTACTCCGAGAAGTCCAGCGGGGGCCCGAAGATCATGCCGACCCTCCGGATGTTGGGGATAGTGCGTCCGATCGGCTGGACCTTGTCGGTGCCGATCATCGCCACCGGCACGACCGGGACGCGGGCCCCCAGGGCGAGCTTGGCCACGCCCAGCTTGCCCCGGTACAACCGTCCGTCGGGGCTCCGGGTGCCCTCCGGGTAGATGCCCAGCAGCTTGCCCTCCTGCAGGACCTCGAGACCGGACCGGAGGGAGTCCAGCGAGGCCTGCCCGCCGGCCCGGTCCATGGGCAGTTGGTTGGTCGCCTCGAAGAACTTCCGGGTCAGCCAGCCCGTGGGCCCGCTGCCCGTGAAGTACTCCTTCTTCGCCAGGAAGTGGACCTGCCGGTGCAGTTGCGCCGGCATGAAGATGGAGTCCGAGACCGAGAGGTGGTTGCTGGCCAGGATCGCGCCACCGGTCTCGGGGACGTTCCCGATCCCCTTGACCCAGGGCCGGAACACGAGGTTCGTGACGGGGGCCACCACGAAGGTCTTGGCGAACCAGTAGAACACGATGGTCATCCTCTCAGGCGGTGGCGCGGACCGTCCCAGTCTAGGGAGCCCGCGCCCCGGACGCGGGACGCTAGGCTGGGCGGATGAACGCCCTCCAGCGGGCGCTGTCCCTCCACGGCGCCGACGACGGCCCCCTGGCCGCGGGCACGGCCGGCGGATCGACCGGGGTCGCCCTGTTCCACGGTTTCACGTCCGGGCCCGTGTCCGTGACGGGCTGGGCCCGCGCCCTCGCCGCCGCTGGCGCCCACGTGGAGGTGCCGCTGTTGCCGGGGCACGGCACGCGCTGGGAGGACCTGGAGTCCGCGACGGCTGCCGACTGGCGCAGCGCCGCCCGGGACACCGTGGACGCGCTGCTGGCCGTGCACGAGCGGGTGGTCGTCGGCGGGTTGTCCATGGGTGGGGCGCTCGCCCTGGACGCCGCGGCGCACCGTCCCGTCTCCGGCGTGGTCGTCGTCAATCCGGCCCTGCGCTTCGCCTCGCGTGCGGCACCCCTGGCCGGGATCCTGAGGTATCTGGTCCGCACCGTGGCACCCATCGCCGGGGACGCGGTCCGGCCGGACGTGGACGAGCAGGCCTACCCGCGCACCCCCGTCAGGGCCGTCCACCAGGTCGGGGTCCTGCAGGCCGCCGCACGCTCCGGGTTGGGCGGTATCGAGTGTCCGGTGCTGGCCTTCCGGTCCGGTGCCGACCGGGTGGTCCCCCCAGCCTGCGTGGACCTGCTCGGCCGGTCCCTGCCGGCCGGGCTGTTGCAGGTGCGCCCGCTGTACAACAGCGGGCACGTCGCCACCCTGGACTGGGACGCGGAGATCATCGAGGACGAGTCGGTGCGCTTCGTTGCGGCCCTGCCGGCCGGTCGGGTCGGGGCCCATGGCTGAGCCGAGCGACCAGGACGCCGCGGGCGACGACCCCGGCCCGGAGGAGCTCGAGCGGCAGTGGCAGGAGATCGTCGCCGACCTGGGTCCCCTCGGAACGCCCGAGGGAGACGGTGCGGATGCCCAGACCCTGCCCGGAACAGGCAGGGAGGCCGGGGACGAGGGCGATTTCGTTCCCCCGGAGCCGCCGGCCCTGGGTTCCGGCAATCCCGCTGTGGTGTTGAGCATGGTCGGGGTGGCCGGTGCGCCGGTGGCCCTGCTGCTCACCGCGGTGGTGTGGCCCTCCGTGCCCGGGGCCGTGCTCGCCGTCCTGGTCGCCGCGTTCGTGGCCGGCGCCGTCGGGCTGTTCTTCACCCTGCCGCGTGACGCGGACCGGGACGGGCCCGGCGACGACGGCGCCCGGGTCTGAGCCGGCCGCCGCCTCCGGCGCGGGTCAGCCCAGCGAGCGCACGGGGCCGGTCACCGCCCAGCCC
>DATBUG010000580.1:0-1917 GCA_036516315.1 Citricoccus sp. | reverse complement strand
CCGTGGACCGCGACGCCGCCGAGCGCCCCGTCCGGACGCCCCCGGCCCCGGCGGGCCGGCTGGACCCCATCGTGGTGAAGTCGCACACCCTGTCCGTGGCGTGCGCGGGGGACCCCGTGGCCGATCCCTGGGACCCGGCCGGGCCCACCGTCTCCACGTGGAGCGCACCGGGCACCGGGCAGTACCTGCGCGTCGTCTCGGAGGGGGAACGGATGCTCGGCTTCGTGGCGATCGGCCTGCCGCGGGCCGCGGCCGAGCTGTGCCGCCTGGCACTGGCCGGCACCGCACCGGTGGCCGGCCACGCCGCCCTGCTGGGCCTGGAGGACTCCACGGAGGACGGGGACCCCGGCCCCGAGGACGTGCTGTGCCGGTGCTCGGGGGCCACGGCCGGACAGGTGGCGGAGGCCGCGGCCGCGTGCGCCACCGTGGACGAGGTCGGTGGACGCTGCGGTGCCGGAACCGGCTGCGGGACGTGCCGGGACCGGATCGAGCGGATGCTGCTCAGACGGCCAGCCGGTAGCCCCGCTTGACCACGGTGGTCACGAGCCCGGGCACGGGCAGTCCGCGGCGCAGCCGCCACACGAGCATCTCGAGGGCGTGGGCGGACTCGCACTGACGCAGCACCCCGATCAGGTGCTCGCGGGACAGCACGGCGCCCCGGGCCTCCATCAGCTCGCGCAACAGGGCCAGCGGGCCCGGAGGCAGGCGCACGGGGTCCACCGGGTGGTCCGGGAAGTGCACCTGGGACCCGCGGATCTCGACCGGCCCCACCCGGGTGTCCACGCGCAGCACGCCGCGGTGCTCCAGGTGCTCGCACACCAGTCGGATCATCGCGCCCAGGCGCCAGCGGTCCGGGATGAGCGGCCGGATCCCGGCCTCGTGCAGTGGGGCGGCGGTGACGTTCCCGACGGCGGCGGTCGTCACGTCCGAGCGCAGCGCCGCCAGCAGCTCCTCCAGCCGGCCGTGCTGCTGGGCCACGGACAGGAACGCCTCCACGGCCGGTGCCGCCGTGAAGGTGAGCACGTCCAGCCGGTGATCGACGACGGCGTCGATCATCCGCAGCAGCTCCGAGTCCTCCGGGGGCCGCGTCCAGGTGTAGGGCATCACCGTCAGCACCCGGGCCCCGGCGTGCTCGAGCCGCGAGACCTGCTGGTGGTCGAGCATGCCGTGCAGCTGGAGGGCCACGGTGCGTCCGCGCAGGTTCCGGGACAGCAGCAGGTCCACGAGCGAGGCGGTGCGTTCGTCGTCCGGTGCGCCGACGTCGTCGAGGCCGGCGGCGCGCACGGCGCCGCGGGCCTTGGGGCCGCGGACCAGGATCGAGGCCGCGTCGAGGACGTGGTGCAGTGCGGGGCCCAGCCCGTAGGCGTCGGCCGCCTCCATCCAGCGGCGCATCCCGTAGGCCGTGGTGATGAGCGCGTAGTCGGGCAGCGCGTCGATGACACGGCGGGTGTCCCGGTGCAGGGTCACGGACTCGGTGAGCGGGGCGATCCGCAGCGCGGGCGCGTGCACCACCTCCGCACCCCGGCGCTCGAAGGCACTGATGAGCTCCTCGCTGCGCCGGTCCGCGGTCACGCCGATGCGGAAGCCGGCCAGGGTCTGCGGGAGCGTTCCCGCCGCCTCGGCCGCGGTCACGCCGTGCCCGCCAGTCCCACCAGACCAGCCGTTCCGGCCAGCCCGCGCAACCGGTCCTCGGCCCCGGGGGCCAGCCGGACGACCTCGCCGACCACCAGCACGGCGGGCGAGCGCACCCCCTCGGCGGCCGCGGCGGGCAGGATCCGGTCCAGCGGGGCGATGCAGACCCGTTGCCGGTCGGTGCACCCCCGCTCGACGATCCCCACCGGAGTGGCCGGGTCCATCCCGTGCCGCAGCAGGCCGGCGGCGGTGTGGCCGAGGGTGGCCATGCCCATCAGCACGACG
>DATBUG010000579.1:0-1510 GCA_036516315.1 Citricoccus sp. | reverse complement strand
CACCATCACGGTCCGGACCCCGGCCTCGGCGGCCGGCGCCGTGGCGCGCTCCCACTGCACGCAGACCTCGGCCAGGAAGTCCGCCCCCGCCGGGTCGGACTCACGCAGCCCCTCGCCGTCGGGCCCGGCGCCGGCGTCGGCTCCGTAGTACCCGACGCCGGAGGCGTTGACCAGCGTCCGCTGCCGCCCGTCGTCGGCGAGGGTGGCCAACGTGCGTGCCAACAACCCGGTGGCGTCCCGGCGGGACTGCAGGATGGCGGCGCGCCGCGCGCCGGTCATCCGCCCGCCGATGCTCTCCCCGGAGAGGTTGATGACGACGTCGGTCTGCCGCAGCTCCTCGGGGTCCAGCGTCCCGGCGGCCGGGTCCCACGCGATGGACACCCCGGCCCGCCCGAAGATGGTGCTGCCCGGACGCACCAACGGGATGACGCGGTGGCCGCCCCCGGACAGCAACGCGGACAGCTGCGTGCCGATCAGTCCGCTCGCCCCGGAGATGGCGATGGTCAGCGGTTGCCCCGCGGCGGCGGGTTCCTGGGGAGGGGTGGGTGCGGTGTGGGCCGCATGGAAGGCCAGGTCGTCGCGCACCTGGGCGTGCCGGTAGGCGAACTGCCGGTCCAGTTCGGCCTCGAAGCGCTCCTGCGTCCACTGGCCCGTCAGTCGTCCGGTCTCCCCGAGCCGGCCGAGCAGGGACCGTCCGGGCAACTCGTACTCGACGTGGTCCACCATCACGGTGCCCGGTCCGCCGCCGGCGGTGTCCGCCTCGCCGGGGGCGGCGTCCTCGAACGTGTGCGTATGGACCCAGGACCGCAGGGGGCCGGAGGCCATCTCGTCCCGGAACATCCTCCCGTCCTCGAAGGCGGTGTGCCGTGCGGTCCAGGGCAGTTCCGGGGCCAGCCACCCCGGCAGCCCCACGGGCAGGACCGTGCGGGCCAGGCCCGCGGCCGACTCCAGGCCCAGGCCCAGCGCACCGGGCGCACCGATGCCGAGGCGGGCCTCGGCGCCGACGTCGATGCCCTCGGGCTCGCGCCGGACCGAACCGGCGAAGGGCGGGGTGAGACGGACCAGGGCCCCGGGGCGGGTGAACCAGGCGAAGACGTCGGCACGGCGGAACGGGAGCAGGACACGGCGCTCGAAGACGGGCATGGGGCCAGTCTTGCACCGAGACGTGCCTACGGTGAGGGGGTGAGTGCACAGAATCTTCAGACCCGGGGCCCCGCCGCCCTCCGTGGCCTGATGTGGATTGCCGTGTGGGGGTTCTCGGGCTTCTTCCTCAGCTATGCCACCTTGGTACCGATCAGCGTGGAGCGTGGCCTGTCCTCCGTCACCGGCGGGGCGCTGCTGCTGGCGATGATGGCCAGCGTCATCGGCGTCCAGCCGCTCGCGCCGGGCCTGCAGCGCCGGGTGGGGCCGCGCCGGGCCATCGGCGGTGCCCTCGTGCTGATGGCCGCCGGCCACGGTGCCGCCGTCCTGATCCCCGGCGCCGTGCCGGCCCTGCTGGTCAGCGGCGTGG
>DATBUG010000578.1:0-1758 GCA_036516315.1 Citricoccus sp. | reverse complement strand
GGCCCGGACGAGGACCGCAGCGGCGGGTTCGCCCACGGCGGCTGGACGGAACCGCTGGTCGACGCCTCGGTGGGGTCCTGGCTGGACCGGACGTTCGCGCACCCCTTCGACCTGCTGTTGGGGCGCCGCACCTACGAGATCTTCGCCGCCTACTGGCCCCACCACACGGACTCACCGGTGGGGGCGGCGTTCGCCCGCGCCCACAAGTACGTGGCCAGCCAGCACCTGCAGGACCCGGAGTGGGGACCGGCCACCGTGCTCTCCGGCAACGTGCCCCGGCACCTGTCCGGGCTCCAGGAGCAGGACGGGCCGGACCTGCTCATCCAGGGCAGCGGCACCCTCATCCAGTCCCTGCTGACCGCCGGACTGGTCGACGAGCTCCGGGTCCTCGTCTTCCCGCTGCTGGTGGGCACCGGCAAGCGGCTCTTCGCCGACGGCGCGGTCCCCACCGGACTGCAACTTGCCGCCCACGACGTCTCACCGTCCGGGGTGGTCATGGCCGCCTACCACCGGGCCGGCCCGGTCGCCACGGGCAGCTTCGCCGACGAGGTGCCCTCCGCCGCGGAACTCGACCGGCGCCGCCGACTGCAGGAGGAGGAACGGGCCGGCGGAGGGACGCCATGAGCGCCGACCGTGGGGTTCCGTGGCGCGTGGACCTCACCGAGCCGGTGCGGCGTACCGCTGCCGTGGTCCATGGGACCACCGGGGCGAGCCTGGACGCCGCCGAGGCCGGCCTGGTCGCGCCCGATGAGGTGGTGGTCCACGACTGGGACCTGGCCGTGGCCACCGGCAGCACTACATGCCCACCCCGGAGGCGTTCGCAGCCGTCGAGGCCTTCTGCGCCGCCGTCCCGGACGACCCCGCAGCGCGCCAGGGCCTGTTCGGGCCCCGCGTCGACGTGGGACCGGACGCCGGGGCACTGGACCGCGTGCTCGGACTGACCGGACGCGACCCCACCTGGCGCGCCGGCATGGTTCCGCCCGCCGGTGACGGGCACCGTAACTGAACGCGATGCGAGGGTGCGACGCAGAACGCCATGTCACGAACATTAGGTGAGGTGGCCTGGCAGCGATCCTCGTCCTCACGACCGTGCCGATGGCCGGTGCCTGGCTCGTGACCGGGTCCGCACTCGCCGGGGCCGGACTGGCCGCGGCGCTGGTCTTCAGCCTGGCGGCACGCGGAGGACTGCAGCAGAACACGCTGGTGCTGATCGGCATCGGCGTCTCCGCGGGACTCCTCGCGGTGATCTCCGTGCTCCTGGTGACCACCGATCCCTCCAACCAGACCAAGGCCCTGACCTGGCTGTCCGGGTCCACCTACGGCCGGACCTTCGCCTCCGTGCTGCCGCCGCTGGCCGCCCTGGTCCTGGCGTTGCCGGTCCTGGCGGCGCTGCGGCGCGAGCTGGACCTGGTCGCCGTGGATGACGACTCCCCGCGGCTGCTGGGCATCGGCCTGACCGGCACCCGGCTGACACTGCTCGCCATGGCCGTGGTGCTGACCGCCGGCGCCGTCTCCTCCGTGGGCGTGATCGCGTTCGTGGGCCTGGTCGCCCCGCACGCCGCCCGCGGCCTCGTCGGCGCCCCGTACTTCGTCTACCTCCTGTGGCGTTCCCGGCGGTGAGGCCAGGGGGTGGAGACGTCGAGCAGGGCAGCGGCGTGAAGGGGTGACGGCGGGCGGGGATCGTTGTCCCGCCACCTGTGCGGCGGGACAATGGCGGTGCGGAGGGGCTGACTCCCACGACCTCCAGGACACAGCCAT
>DATBUG010000577.1:0-1567 GCA_036516315.1 Citricoccus sp. | reverse complement strand
TCCTCCGGCGAGCGCGCCTGCCTGATCGGGGAGAACGGCACGGGCAAGACCACGCTGCTGCGCATCGTCGCCGGCCTGGACGACGACCACGTCGGCCGGGTCTCCGCCCCCGGCAGCGTCGGGCTCTACCACCAGCAACCGCCCTTCGGCCTGGGCCTGACCGTGGACGAGGTCCTGGTCCAGGCCACCGCGGAGCAGCGCCGGCTCGTGGACGAGGTCGCCCGGCTGGCCGCGGCGCTCGCCGAGACCCCCGAGGCCCCCGAGGACCGGGTGGTCGCGGCCTACGACCGCGCCCTCGCCGAGGCCACCCGCACCCGCGCCTGGGATGCCGAGCACCACGCCGACCGGGTCATCGAGGGCCTGGGCCTGGCCAGCGTCGGACGCGGGCGGCGCGCCGGGGAACTCTCCGGCGGCCAGCTGTCCCGGCTGTCCCTGGCCTGGTTACTGCTGCGCCGGCCGGACACCCTGCTGCTGGACGAACCGACCAACCACCTCGACGACCGGGCGACAGGGTTACTCGTCGACCTGCTGGCCGGCTGGTCCGGCCCGGTGCTGATCGCCAGCCACGACCGGGCCTTCCTCGACGAGACCGCCACCACGCTGCTCGACCTCGACCCCGCCCCCAGGCAGCACCGCCTCCTCGTCGAGGCGGGCCGGGGCGAGGGGGGACCGGGCGGCGGCGCCGGCGTGGGGATCACTCGGTTCGGCGGTACCTACTCGCAGTACCTCCTGCACCGCGTGGATGAACGCGCCCGCTGGGAACGGCAGTACCGCGAGGAACAGGAGGAACTGCGCCGACTCCGGCGGCAGGTGGCCGCGAACCACACCGTGGGGCACGCGGACCGCCCGCCGCGCACCGAGGGCAAGATGGCCCAGAAGTTCTACTCGGACCGCAACGCCAAGGTGGTCCGGCGCCGCGTCAACGACGCCGCCACGGCCCTGCAACGGCTCGAGGAGGCCCAGGTCCGCCGGCCGCCGGCCGTGCTGCGCTTCGCCGGCCTGGACGCCGGCGCTCACGCCGCCGGTTCCCGCACGTCCGGGCCCCAGACCACCGGCTCCCACACCACCAGCCAGGCCGGCCCGGTGCTGGTGGCCACGCAGGTGGCCGTCCACGGACGGCTCGCGCCGGTCTCCCTGGCGCTCGGGGCGCGGTCCCGGGTGCTGCTCACCGGGCCCAACGGGGCGGGCAAGACCACGCTGCTGCGCCTGCTGGCCGGTCAGCTGGAGTCCGACGCCGGCTCGGTCACCCGGTACCCCGGCGGGGCCGCCGGCCTGACGGTGGGCCTGCTCGGCCAGGAGCCCGAGCCGCGGGACCCGGAGGTGACCGTGGCTGGGGCCTACCGAGCCGCCGTCGGGACCGAGCGGGCCGAGCGCGTGCCCCTGGGCACCTTCGGACTGCTCTCTGGACGCGACGAGGGCCAGCGGGTGGGGTTCCTGTCCGTCGGGCAGCGGCGCCGGCTGGACCTGGCCGTCCTGCTCGCCGTGCCCCCGGACGTGCTGCTACTGGACGAGCCGACCAACCACTTCTCGCTGCTGCTGGCCACCCGGCTGGAGGCCTCGATCCCGG
>DATBUG010000576.1:0-3174 GCA_036516315.1 Citricoccus sp. | reverse complement strand
CTGGCGCACCGGCGGCCGCACGAGCTGTCCGGGGGCCAGGCGCAGCGCGCCGCGATCGCCCGGGTGCTCGCCTCGGACCCGCGCCTGGTGCTGCTGGACGAGCCGCTGTCCGCCCTCGACGCCCAGGTGGTGCCGCAGGTGCGCGCCCTGCTCGCCGAGGTGCTGCGCGGGCGCACCACGGTGCTGGTGACGCACCACGCGGCGGACGTCGAGGCCCTGGCCGGCGCCGAGCACCGCCTGCCGGGCCAGGAGATCTGAGGGTCTAGAGCAGGCCCCGCTCCCCCGCCCACCGCGTGAGCTCGTGGCGGTTGGACAGCTGCAGCTTGCGCAGCACGTTGGACACGTGGGTCTCCACCGTGCGCACCGAGATGAACAGCTCGCGCGCGGCCTCCTTGTAGGTGTAGCCGCGAGCGATCAGCCGCATCACCTCCAGCTCGCGGGCGGAGAGCAGGTCCAGTTCCTCGTCCCGCACGGCCACGTCCGCCGTCCCGAAGGCGTCCAGGACGAAACCGGCCAGCCGCGGGGAGAACACGGCATCGCCCCCGGCGACCCGCTGCACGGCGTCGGAGACGTCCGCCCCGGAGATCGTCTTGGTGACGTACCCGCGGGCACCGGCGCGGATCACCGCCACCACGTCCTCCGCGGCGTCCGAGACGGAGATCGCCAGGAAGCGCACCGCCGGGGCCAGGTCCTGGCACGCCGCGGCCACCTCCGCTCCCCCGCCGCCGCGCCCGCCGGGCAGGTGCACGTCCAGCAGCACCACGTCCGGGCGCGCCTCGTGGATGGTGCGGATCGCCGAGTCCACGTCCCCGGCCTCACCCACCACCTGGATCACGGCGGGGTCCAGGTCCGCCTTCAGCCCCGTCCGGAAGATCGCGTGGTCGTCCACGATGACGACCCTCACTGGTCCCGGGTTCATCGGTCCTGGGTTCATCCTTGCCGTCCTTCCTCGTCCTGCGTGTGCTGGTCCCCGGGGGCCGGCAGGTGCAACCGGACCTCGGTGCCCCCGTCCCCGGTGATGATCTTCGCCGTGCCGCCGGCGCGTTCCATCCGGCCGACCACCGACTCACGGATCCCCAGCCGGTCGGGCGGGATCGAGGTCAGGTCGAATCCCGGTCCGCGGTCCTTGACGAACACCTCGACGGCGTCCGGCCGGGCCTCCGCGTACACCTGCACGGGGCCGGCGTGGCGCACCCCGTTGAGCATCGCCTCCCGCGAGGCCTGCAGCACCGGGTCCAGCCACGGTCCGGTGGCCGAGCCCGCGGTGACCACCTCCACGGGCTGGCCATGGTCGTCCTCGATGGCCGCGGCCAGGTCCTCGAGCCGGTCCGTCAGGGTGCCGGTGGGCCGGGAGGGGTCCTGGTACAGGTACTGGCGCAGGTCCCGTTCCTGGGCCCGGGCCAGGCGGGACACCGTGGCGGGGTGCTCCGCGTTCTTCTGGATCAGGGCGAGCGTCTGCAGCACGGAGTCGTGCAGGTGGGCCGCGATCTCGGCGCGCTCGGTCTGCACGGCGAGCGCGGCGGACTTGGCGGTGGCGTCGCGCCAGGCCTTGAGCACCCACGGGGCCGTCACGAGCACCACGCCTGCCAGGATCACCAGGGCGACCAGCAGTCCCAGCCAGAGGTCGTCCGCGCCCACGAAGCCGGCGGCCAGGGCCAGGACGCCGGCCATCACCAGCAGCAGCCCGAGGCCCAGGGAGGTGATCCGGCCGGCCCGCCCCGAGCGGCCGGCCCCGCGCAGGGAGTCCAGCTGCAGCCACGCCAGGGCGATCCCCAGCAGCACCACCGCCACCGGGCCCACCAGGCCCCAGTCCACGGGGACCCCCACCGCCTGCAGGGCCAGCACGGCGGCCAGGCCCAGCAGCACGACGCCGAAGACCACCTGCCAGCCCTGGCCCAGGGCGCTGCCCAGGCGCAGCGTGGCGCGCGCCTGGGGTGCGGCGGTCTCACCCGGGGCGTGGCGGGCCTGCTCGGTGGCCCCGCGGACCGGGTCACCGGCGGTGAGCACCGCCTCCCGCTCGTCCGGCACGAAGATCCACAGCCAGGCGTAGAACACCACGCCGACGCCGTTGAGCAGCGCCAGGGCGATCACGCCCGCGCGCACCCAGGCCACGGGCAGCCCGAGGTACCGGGCCAGCCCCGTGCAGACCCCGGCGATCAGCCGGCCCGTGGCCGGACGCGTGAGAACTCCGTGCATGCCATCCATCCTGCCGCAGTCCGGGGCCGCCGCGGAGCGTTCTCCGGGGGTTATCCGGGGCGGATCAGGGGTGTTCCGGATACCGCGGCCACCCCGGGTCCGACGACGATGGATGGCATGAACGAGAACCCTGCCCCCGGCTTCTACGCCTGGATCCACTCCCTGCGGACCGTCCGCAGCCCGCACCGCTGGCTGGGCGGCGTGGTCGCCGGCACCGCCGACCGCATCGGCATGGACCGCACCCTGGCCCGTGCCCTGTTCGTGGTGCTGACCCTGCTCACCTCCGGGCTCACCGTGCTGGCCTACGGGCTGGCCTGGATGCTGCTGCCGGAGCCGGACGGGCGCATCCACGCCCGGGAGGCCGGGCAGGGCCGCTGGACCTCCGGCATGACCGGGGCGCTGGTGCTGACCATCCTCGGCGTGGTGGGGGCCTTCTCCCCGCCCTACGGTCCCGACGGCGGCTGGTGGGGCTTCGGTGGCTTCCTCGGCCTGGCGGTGATCGCCCTGTTCGTGTGGCTGATCGCCTCCCGGTCCTCCCGCGGCGCCCTGCCCCCGGGGTCCGGTGCCGGGCCCGTCCCCGGCCCCGGCACGGCGCCCGCCGCGGGCGGCCAGACCGTCTACCTGGCCCCCTCCGACACCGGGTGGTACGCCGGTGGCGGCACCCCCCAGCCCTCCCAGCCCGCCCAGCCCTCTCCCGAAGGACATGACCCCATGAACACCGCCGCCTATCCGCCGCCGGCCGCGCCGGCCCCCACCGCACCCCAGCCCGCACCCGTGGACCGGACCCCGCCCTCGCTGTCCGGCCCCGCCCAACTGCTCGTGGTCGGCCTCGCGGTCCTGGCCGGTGCCGCCGTCGCCGCCCTGAAGTACCTGGGCGTGTTCACCGCCGGCTGGCCCGTCATCTGGGCCGCCGCCCTGGCCACCGCCCTGGGCGTGATGGCCATCGGCATCATCGTCGGGGCCATCCTCGGCCGCGGG
>DATBUG010000575.1:0-5282 GCA_036516315.1 Citricoccus sp. | reverse complement strand
CAGGCGGTGCCAGCGGGGGGAGGGGCGGACCGTCCCCGGCCGCGCCGGACGCTGGTTGACCACCAGGATGCGGTGCCCGACGGCGAACAGCTCGTCCCGCGCGTCGCGCCCCGAGGCCAGCAGCTCCGCCAGCGGGCCCGGCAGGTCCAGGTCATCGACGTGCGGTGGCCCGGTCTCGGCGCTGCCGATGGCGCCGGCCGGCGGCAGGCCGAGCAACGCGGCGGCGCGGTCGTTGTACAGCGTCAGGTGCGCGGACGGGGAGAGCAGGACCATGCCCTCCGAGGCGTTGTGCAGCGCGGTGTCCAGCACGGCGAAGCGCGCCGCCAGTTCCTCCGGGCCCAGGCCGTGCGTGGTCCGGGCGATGTACCGGCCCAGCATCACCGACCCGGCGACGGCCAGGCCGGCCAGTGCCCCGGTCACCACCAGGATGCGGGGGACCTGGGCCGCCACGGCGATGTCCAGTTCGGGCACCCGCCGGCCCACGCCGACGACGCCGATGACCCGTTCCCCGTCCGCGTCGGCGACCACCGGTGCCAGGGCCCGCAGGGACAGCCCGGCGGGTCCGGTGGCCACGGTGTCCACGCTCACGCGCCCGGCCAGCACCTCGGAGAGGTCGCCGGGGAAACGGGTCCCGTGCAGCGCGGGGTCACGGTGGGCGACCCGGGTGGCGTCGGTGCCGAAGAAGGTCACCCAGTCCACGTCAGCCTGGCCGGGCAGCTCGAGGCTCAGCGGGCGCAGGGCCACCGAGGGGTCGGATGCCTCGAACCCCGCCCGGGTCTGAGGCTCGTCGGCGATGAGCTGGGCCGTGGCCATCACGTGCTGGCGCTCGAGGGCGTAGAACGTCTGCCGGGTCTGCAGGTAGCTCACGCCGATGGCCAGCAGGGCGATGACGGCCAGGCCCGTCAGTTGGGCCACGGCCAGCCGCCGGGCGATGCTCCACCGGCGCATCGTCACCTCCCCGGAGTCTGTGAGCCGCGTCATGAACTTTATGACCGCAACCGTGACCGTCGGCACATCACGGGGCGAGGATCGTCACTGATCCAGGACCCGGCGGTGCCGACGCGCGGTACGTGCGTGCCGCACCACCATCCTCACATCCCTGCCGACCCCCAGCGTGAAGGACCATCATGGCTGACACCACCACCGCCCGGCGCGCACCGCGTGCCGAGGCGCAGAAGACCAAGGACCGCACCCACTGGCTCTACATCTCCGTGATCGCCTCGGTGATCCTCGGAGCCGCCGTGGGACTGCTGTTCCCCGAGTTCGGCAAGTCCCTCAAGCCCCTCGGCGACGGCTTCGTCTCCCTGATCAAGATGATGATCGGGCCGGTCATCTTCTGCACGATCGTCCTGGGCATCGGGTCGATCGCCAAGGCGGCGACCGTGGGCAAGGTCGGCGGCCTGGCCCTGGGCTACTTCATCATCATGTCCACCTTCGCCCTGGCCATCGGCCTCGTGGTCGGCAACCTCGTCCACCCGGGTGAGGGCCTGGCGCTGACCCCGTACGACCCGGCCGCCCAGGCCGACCTCGACCCCACCGTCCAGTTCGTGCTGGACATCATCCCCGAGTCGGTGCCGGTGCTGCCCGTGCTGTTCGTCGCGCTGCTGGTCGGGTTCGCGCTGCAGAAGATGGGGGACGCCGGCAAGCCGCTGCTGAACCTGCTGTCCCTGGTACAAGGTGTGGTGTTCCGGATCCTGATGACGATCATGTGGGTCGCCCCGATCGGAGCCTTCGGCGCCATCGCCGCCGTGGTCGGGTCCACGGGCTGGTCCGCCATCGGGGCCATGGCCCTGCTGATGGGCGCGTTCTACGCCACCTGCGCGCTGTTCATCACCGTGGTCCTGGGCACGCTGCTGAAGGTCGTCACCGGCGTGAACATCTTCGCCCTGATGAAGTACCTGGCCCGGGAGTACCTGCTGATCTTCGCCACCTCCTCCTCGGAGTCGGCCCTGCCCCGGCTGATCGCCAAGCTGGAGTACGCCGGCGTCTCCAAGCCGGTGGTCGGCGTGACCGTGCCGACCGGCTACTCCTTCAACCTGGACGGCACCGCCATCTACCTGACCATGGCCGCCCTGTTCGTCTCCAACGCCATGGGCTTCGAGATGGGCCTCGGCGAGCAGATCGGCCTGCTGGTGTTCATGATCATCGCCTCCAAGGGGGCCGCCGGCGTGACCGGCGCCGGGCTGGCCACGCTGGCCGCCGGCCTGCAGGCCCACCAGCCGGCCCTGCTCGGGGGCATGGGCGTGATCGTGGGCATCGACAAGTTCATGTCCGAGGCCCGGGCGCTGACCAACTTCACCGGCAACGCCGTGGCGACCCTGCTGATCGGCAAGTGGGTCGGGGAGTTCGACGCCGAGCGGGCAGCACAGGTGCTCTCCGGGCACCTGGCCTTCGACGAGGCGCTGGTCGCCGGTCACGGGGCCGCGGCGGATGCAGCGGGTGAGCCCGAAGAGACCGGTGAGACCGGCGAGGCCGGCCGTGCGGGCGCGGGCTTCGACCCCTATGCGTCCCCGACCGTCGCCGAGCAGGCCGTCGAGGGCCACCCCGGGTCCAGCCTGAACGTGACCCCGGAGCTGGACACCGCGGGACAGCGGCGCTAGGACTCAGCGGCGCTGGACGCCCGGGAGAAGGTGCCGGCGCGGCCGGGCCCCGAGGGGCCCGGCCGTCGTCGTGCCGGGGCCGTCCGCCGGTCCCGCGGCACCCGGCTGGCCATACACCTTCACCCTGCGGTTGAACGTCAAGGCTCGCCGCACGGGCCGTGAATCTTTCGGGCCGGGCCCGAGTCGGGACTAGGGTGTATCCATACCGCGGCCGCTGGTACGACCAGCGTAGGCGACCAGAGAGAACGGCGGACAGATCAGCAGATGGCAGGAGTCGGCAGCATCGTGAACCAGGAAGAGCCCACGCCAGTGCTCATGGTCACCGGGGACCCGGTGATCGGACCCACGGGACGCCCCAAGCACGAGTTCCCCGAGCCTGCCCCCCTGAGCTCCCACGGACCCGCCCGGATCATCTCGATGGTCAACCAGAAGGGCGGGGTGGGCAAGACCACCTCGACCATCAACCTGGGGGCGGCCCTGGCCGACTACGGCCGCAAGGTGCTCATGGTGGACTTCGATCCGCAGGGAGCGCTCTCGGCCGGCCTCGGCGTGAGCCCGCACGAACTGGACACCACCGTCTACAACGTGATGATGGACCGCAGCGTGACGGCCCGGGACGCGATCGTGGAGACCTCGTTCGAGGGGATCGACCTGCTGCCGGCGAACATCGACCTCTCCGCCGCCGAGGTGCAGCTCGTGAACGAGGTGGCCCGCGAGCAGGTGCTGGAGCGTTCGCTGCGCCAGGTCCGTGACGACTACGACGTCATCCTCGTCGACTGCCAGCCCTCCCTGGGCCTGCTCACGGTGAACGCGCTGACCGCCTCCCACGGCGTGATCATCCCGCTGACGGCCGAGTTCTTCGCCCTGCGGGCGGTGGCCCTGCTCGTGGAGACCATCGAGAAGATCCAGGACCGGATCAACCCGGACCTGCAGGTCGACGGCGTCCTGGCCACCATGTTCGACGCCCGCACCCTGCACTCGAAGGAGGTCGTGGGCCGGCTGGTGGAGGCCTTCGGCGACCGGGTGTTCGAGACGGTCATCAAGCGCTCGATCAAGTTCGCCGACGCCACCGTGGCCGCCGAGCCGATCACCGCCTTCGCCGAGAAGCACGAGGGTGCCAAGGCCTACCGCACGCTGGCCCGCGAGCTGATCTGGCGCGGCGGAGCGCCGTGACCGGCCGCCCCGGGCGGTGACCGGGATGCCGGCGGAGTCCGCCGTCGCCCCCGGTGACGGGCTCGGGCTCGGGGACGCCGCCGAGGGCCTGGACGGGACCTCGTCCGGCTTCTCCGTCACCCTGCGGAACTTCTCCGGGCCGTTCGACCTGCTGTTGTCCCTGATCGCGCGGAGGCGCATGGACATCACGGAGGTCGCCCTCGCCGAGGTCACGGACGAGTTCATCGCCTACATCAGCACGCTGCGCCAGCACGCGCAGGACCCCGGCGCCGTGGACGAGCGCCCGGACCTGGCCGCCCTGGACGAGTCCAGTGCCTTCCTCGTGGTGGCCTCCACCCTGCTGGACCTGAAGACCGCCCGGTTGCTGCCGGCCGGCACCACGGACGCGGAGGAGGACGTGGCCCTGCTGGAGGCCCGTGACCTGCTCTTCGCGCGCCTGCTGCAGTACAAGGCGTTCCGGGACGTGTCCGGGCTGATGCGCCGGCGTATGGAGGCCGAGGCGCGGCGTTTCCCCCGCCAGACGACCCTGGATCCGCGGTTCGCCTCGGTCCTGCCCGAGCTGGTCTGGACCCTGAGCCCCGAGCAGTTCGGCGCGCTGGCCGAGCAGGTGCTCTCGCGCACCCCCGCCGAGCCGGAGACGGTGGGCCTGGGGCACCTGCACGCCCCGCCCGTCTCGGTGCGCGAGCAGAGCGGCCTGCTCGCCGTCAGGCTGCGGTCCGCCGGCCGGCTCACGTTCCGCGAACTGGTGCACGACGCCGGGTCCACGCTGGTGGTGGTGGCCCGGTTCCTGGCCCTGTTGGACCTGTTCCGCGACCGGGCCGTGACGTTCCTGCAGGACGCCCCCCTGGGGGAGCTCGTGGTGCTGTGGGACCCCCAGGCCCCGGACGAGCTGCCGGACGTGGGCGCGGAATGGGACGAGGAACCGCCGGACACCGACGTAAACCACGAGGGTGACGAGGGCGACGAGGAGGCCGGGCGTGGATGAGGCGCAGCTGAGGGAGCGGCTCGAGGCCGTGCTGATGGTCGTGGACGAGCCCGTGACCGTGGACCACCTGGCCGAGGCCACCCAGGCGGGCGTGGCGGACGTCGCCGCCGCGCTGGCGGCCCTGGCCGACGACTACGACGGGAGGGCCGGTGGCCCCCGCCGCGGTTTCGAGCTGCGCGAGCTGGCCGGTGGGTGGCGCGTCTATTCACGTCCGGCACACGCCGACGTCGTCGAACGGTTCGTCGTGGAGGGCCAGACGGCCCGGCTGACCCAGGCCGCACTGGAGACGCTGGCCGTCGTGGCTTACCTGCAGCCGGTGACGCGGTCCCGGGTGGCCGGCATCCGCGGGGTCAACTCCGACTCCGTCATGCGCACCCTCATCAGCCGGGGGCTGGTGGACGAGGTCGGCGCGGACCCGCAGACCGGGGCGGTGCTCTATCGCACCACGGGATACCTCCTGGAGACGCTGGGCATCTCCAGCCTGGACGAGCTCCCCAAGCTCTCGGACCACCTGCCCGGGCTGG
>DATBUG010000574.1:0-3311 GCA_036516315.1 Citricoccus sp. | reverse complement strand
CGGCGCAGTTCAGGTGGTGAAGGGAATCCGGATCCGGGATACTGTGTATACGGCGCCGGATCGGGAGAACGCAATAGTGATTCCCTGTTCGGAGATATCCGGGCTCTCGGTGCCGGCAACACGCCCCGGGCGTGTTCGTGGCCGGCGGCCACGGCATGTGGGGCGTGGTGCTGGGCCCGGCCACCGGCAGGAGGGCATCAGCGGCACCCCGATGGAGGACGACATGGACACCACCCCACCCACCGGTGGCGGGCATCCCGGCATCGGACGTCACTCGGAGTCCGTCCCGAACACCGGGCCGCTGGCCGGCGTCGTGATCGCGGACTTCACCCGCATCCTCGCCGGACCGTACTGCACCATGCTGCTGGCGGACCTGGGGGCCACGGTGATCAAGGTCGAGGGGCCCGGCGGGGACGACTCGCGGACCTGGGTGCCCCCGGAGCGCGACGGCGTGAGCACCTACTACCTCGCGGTGAACCGCAACAAGCGCTCGATCGTGCTCGACCTGAAAGACCCGGAGGACCTGGAGACCGCCTACGGCCTGCTGGACCGGGCGGACGTGTTCATCGAGAACTTCAAGCCCGGCGGACTCGAGCGCTTCGGGCTGGACCCACAGTCCGTGGCCCGCCGCTGGCCGGCGATCGTCCACGCCTCGATCACCGGATTCGGCACGGCCTCCGGTGATCCCCTGCCCGGGTACGACCTGCTGGCGCAGGCCCTGTCCGGGATGATGGACGTCACCGGTGAGCCCGACGGCCAGCCGCAGCGCTCCGGGGTGGCGATCTTCGACGTCGTCACCGGACTGCACGCCGCGATCGGTGTGCTGGGCGCGCTGCGCGAGCGGGACGCGTCCGGGCTGGGCCAGCACCTGGAGCTGAACCTGCTGTCCTCGGCCCTGTCCGGGCTGGTGAACCAGTCCACGGGCGCCGTGGCCGCGGGGAACGTGCCCCGCCGGCTCGGCAACGACCACCCGTCCCTGTTCCCCTACGGCCCCTTCCCGGCGGCGGACCGGGACCTCATCCTGTGCGTGGGCAACGACCGCCAGTTCACCCGGCTGGTCCAGCACCTCGGCCGCCCGGACCTCGCCGAGGACGAGCGGTTCCAGACCATGAAGGACCGCAACCAGCACCGCGAGGAACTACGCCCCGAACTGCACACCGCCCTGGCGTCGAAGACGGCCGATGCCTGGTTCGTGGAGCTGCGGGCCGCCGGCATACCGTGCTCGCCCATCCTGACGGTCAACGAGGGAGTGGACTTCGCCGCCGGACTCGGCCTGGAACCGGTCGTCGAAGTCGGGGACGGCGAGGCGGCGGTGCCATTGATCCGCAATCCCATCAGCTACAGCCGGACGCCGACCGTCCACCACATCGCCCCGCCCGCCCTCGACGGCGACCGGGAGTGGGTCCTCGACTGGCTCCACCGTGCCGAGGCCACCACACCTGCGTCCCTGTCCCCGTCCCACCCCTGAGGAGAAGTCCATGGCCACCCCGTCCCTGCTCGAGCATCCCGACTACTTCCTGCTCGACGCCGACCTGACCGATGACCAGCGTGCCCTGCGTGACCGGGTGCGCGCGTTCGGGCAGGACTCGGTCCTGCCGGTCATCAACGATGCCTGGGAGCGTGCGGAGTTCCCCGACGAGCTGATCCCCGGCCTGGCCGGGCTGGGCATCATCGGCACGTTCATCGACGGGTATGGGTGCCCGGGACTCTCCCGGCTGGAGGCGGGGCTGGTGGCCCGGGAGATGGGCCGGATCGACGGGTCCGTCAACACCTTCCTGGGCGTGCACTCCAACCTGTGCATGGGCTCGCTGTACATGCTGGGCAACGAGGAACAGCGAAACCGCTGGCTGCCGGCCATGGCGACGCTGGAGAAGACCGGGGCCTTCGCCCTGACCGAGCCGGCGCACGGCTCGGACTCCGTGTCCCTGGAGACCTCGGCGCGCCGCGACGGGGACACCTGGGTCCTCACCGGCCACAAGCGCTGGATCGGCAACGGCCACGCCGCCGACGTGATCGTGCTCTACGCCCGGGACGAGGCCGACGGCGAGGTCAAGGCCTTCGTGGTGGAGAAGCGGCCCGACGGGACCTACCCTGCCGGGTACAACCCGACCGTCATCCAGGGCAAGGTCGGCAAGCGGGCCATCTTGCAGGCCGACATCGTCATCGAGGACCTGCGCATCCCCGAGGAGAATCGGCTCGAGCACTGCGAATCCTTCGCGGGCGTCAACCGGGTGCTGAAGGCCACCCGGGGCGGGGCCTCCTGGGAGGCCCTCGGCCACGGGATGGCGGCCTTCGAGATCGCCGCGGACTACGCCCTGGAGCGGGAGCAGTTCGGCGGGCCGATCGGCGGGTACCAGTTGGTCCAGGAGAAGCTGGCCACCATGCTCTCGGACCTGGTCTCCATGCAGTTGATGTGCCACCGGATGGCCGAGCTGCAGGAACGCGACGAGTTCACCATGCCGATGTCTTCGCTGGTGAAGATGACCACCTCGCGCAAGGCCCTGGACATGGTCCGCACGGCCCGGGACATCGTGGCGGGCAACGGGCTGCTGCTGGAGCGGCACATCGCCCGCCACCTGACCGACATGGAGGTCGTCTCCACCTACGAGGGCACCGACTCCATGCAGGCCCTGATCGTGGGCCGGGACATCACCGGGCTCTCCGCCTTCACCCGCACCCGCCGCTGAGCGGGCTCGCCGGCGGACGGCAGCCGGCGTGCCCCTCAGGGCCCCCGCGCTCAGACGCCCCGGGCGAGCTCCTCGGCCAGCCCCGTGTAGGAGGCGGGCGTGAGCGCCATCAGGCGCGCCTCGGCGTCGGGCTCCAGGCCCAGGCCGGCCACGAACTCTCGCATCCGGGCGCCGTCCACGCGGTGGCCGCGGGTGAGTTCCTTGAGCCGCTCGTAGGGATTGTCCATGCCCTGGACGCCGGCGATCGCCTGGGCGCGCATGACGGTCTGCACCGCCTCGCCGAGCACCTCCCAGTTCGCGTCCAGGTCCGCCTCCAGGACCGCCTCGGCGACCTTGAGTTGCTTCATGCCCTTGGTGACGTTGGACAGCGCCAGCACCGAGTGCCCCAGCGCGACGCCGATGTTGCGCTGGGAGGTCGAGTCGGTCAGGTCGCGCTGCCAGCGGGACTCGACCAGGGTCGCGCCGAGGGAGTCCAGCAGCGCGTTGGACAGCTCGAGGTTGGCCTCGGCGTTCTCGAACCGGATCGGGTTGACCTTGTGCGGCATGGTCGAGGACCCGGTGGCGCCGGCCACGGGGATCTGGGCGAAGTAGCCGATCGAGATGTAGCTCCACACGTCCACGCAG
>DATBUG010000573.1:0-6260 GCA_036516315.1 Citricoccus sp. | reverse complement strand
AGGGCCGGGACCCCGCGCACCAGGCGATCCTGCCGCTGCGCGGGAAGATCCTCAACGTGGAGCGCGCCCGCCTGGACCGCGCGCTGTCCAACGCCGAGGTGCAGTCGATGATCACCGCGTTCGGCGCGGGCATCGGCGACGACTTCGACATCGCCAAGGCCCGGTACCACAAGATCGTCCTCATGGCGGACGCGGACGTGGACGGCCAGCACATCACCACCTTGCTGCTGACGGTGCTGTTCCGCTATATGCGGCCGCTGATCGAGCACGGTTTCGTGTTCCTGGCGCAGCCGCCGCTGTACCGGATCAAGTGGTCCAACGCCCCGCACGACTACGTCTTCTCGGACGAGGAGCGCGACCAGGCGGTTGCCGCCGGTCTGGCCCGGGGCTGGCGGTACCCCAAGGACAACGGCATCCAGCGGTACAAGGGCCTCGGTGAGATGGACTACCAGGAGCTGTGGGACACCACCATGGACCCGGAACACCGGACCCTGCTGCAGGTCACGATGGACGATGCCGCCGCGGCCGACGAGATCTTCTCCATGCTGATGGGCGAGGACGTCGAGTCTCGCCGGTCCTTCATCCAGCAGAACGCCAAGGACGTCCGCTTCCTGGACATCTGAGGCCTGCCCAGACCACCGATCCGGCGCCTGGGCGCGCGTCCGGACCGCCGGCCAGCCCGGCGCCGGACCGCCCGGCCCCACTGACGAGACCCGAGGACACCGCGCGTGACTGACGAGCAGAACCCCGAGAACCCCGAGACCCCCGACGCCGGCGCCCCCCAGGGCGCGGACGCCCCGGTGATCGCGCCGAACCTGGACGCCGGCGACAAGGTCGAGCAGGTGGACCTGCAGACCGAGATGAAGCGGTCCTACCTCGACTACGCCATGGCGGTGATCGTCGGGCGCGCGCTGCCGGACGTCCGGGACGGCCTCAAGCCGGTGCACCGGCGCGTCCTGTATGGGATGTACGACGGCGGCTACCGGCCGGACCGGTCCTTCAACAAGTCCGCCCGCGTGGTCGGCGAGGTGATGGGCAACTACCACCCGCACGGCGACTCGGCGATCTACGACGCGCTCGTGCGCCTCATCCAGGACTGGGTGATGCGCTACCCGCTGGCCCTGGGCCAGGGCAACTTCGGCTCCCCGGGCAACGACGGCGCGGCCGCGCAGCGGTACACCGAGACCAAGATGGCACCGCTGGCCCTGGAGATGGTCCGGGACATCCAGGAAGAGACCGTCGACTTCCAGGACAACTACGACGGCAAGCAGCAGGAACCGACCGTGATGCCGGCGCGGTTCCCGAACCTGCTGGTCAACGGCTCCTCGGGCATCGCCGTGGGCATGGCGACCAACATCCCGCCGCACAACATGCGCGAGGTGATCGACGGCGTCCAGTGGTACCTCGAGCACCCCGAGGCCACCCGCGAGGAGCTGCTCGCGGCGCTCATGGAGCGCATCAAGGGACCGGACTTCCCCGGCGGGGCACAGATCCTCGGGCGCAAGGGCATCGAGGAGGCCTACCGCACCGGGCGCGGGTCGATCACCATGCGCGCGGTGGTCAACGTCGAGGAGATCCAGGGCCGGACCTGCCTGGTCGTCACCGAGCTGCCGTACATGGCCAACCCGGACAACCTCGCGGCGAAGATCGCCGAGATGGTCCGCGACGGCAAGCTGACCGGGATCGCGGACATGCGGGACGAGACCTCCGGCCGCACCGGGCAGCGGCTGGTCATCGTGCTCAAGCGCGACGCGGTGCCCAAGGTCGTGCTGAACAACCTCTACAAGCACACCCAGCTGCAGGAGAACTTCTCCGCCAACATGCTGGCGCTCGTGGACGGCGTGCCGCGCACCCTGTCCCTGGACGGCTTCGTGCACCACTGGGTGATGCACCAGATCGAGGTCATCGTCCGGCGCACCCGGTTCCGCAAGCGCAAGGCCGAGGAACGCGCCCACATCCTGCTCGGCCTGCTCAAGGCCCTGGACATGCTCGACGAGGTGATCGCAACCATCCGGCGCTCGGCCAGTGCCGACGTCGCGCGCGAGTCCCTCAAGAGCCTGCTCGAGGTGGACGATGCCCAGGCCAAGGCCATCCTCGACATGCAGCTGCGCTCCCTGGCGGCGCTGGAACGCCAGAAACTGCAGGACGACTACGACGAGCTGCAGGCCCGGATCGCCGAGTACAACGAGATCCTGGCCTCGCCGGTGCGCCAGCGCGAGGTGGTCTCCACCGAGCTCGCCGAGATCGGGGAGAAGTACGGCGACGAGCGCCGCACCGAGATCCTCTATGGCTACGACGGCGACATGTCGATCGAGGACCTGATCCCCGAAGAGGAGATGGTCGTCACCATCACCCGCGGCGGCTACATTAAGCGCACCCGGATCGACAACTACCGGGCGCAGAACCGCGGCGGCAAGGGCGTGCGGGGGGCCTCGTTGCGCGAGGACGACGTGGTGGACCACTTCTTCACCACCTCGACCCACCACTGGATCCTGTTCTTCACCAACCTCGGCCGCGTCTACCGGATCAAGACCTACGAGCTGCTCGAGGCCGGCCGGGACGCCAAGGGCCAGCACGTGGCCAACCTGATGGCCTTCCAGCCGGACGAGCGCATCGCCCAGGTGATGCCCCTGACGGACTACGGACGCGCGCCGTACCTGGTGCTGGCCACGCGCGAGGGCCTGGTGAAGAAGACGCTGCTGGCGGACTACGACACCAACCGGGCCGCCGGCGTGATCGCCATCCGCCTGCGCGAGGGGGACGAGGTCGTCTCGGCCCAGCTGGTCTCGGAGGAGGACGACCTGATCCTCATCTCCCGCAACGGCCAGTGCCTGCGGTTCAACGCCACCAACGAGGCGCTGCGTCCGATGGGCCGCGCCACCTCCGGCGTCACGGGCATGAAGTTCCGCCCGGGTGACGAGCTGCTCGCCGCCGCGGTCATCCGCGAGGACGCGTTCGTGTTCACCGTGACCGAGGGTGGGTACGCCAAGCGCAGCTCCGTGGACGAGTACCGGGTGCAGAACCGCGGCGGCCTGGGCATCAAGGTCGGCAAGTTCGTCGAGGACCGTGGCCAGCTCACCGGGGCGCTCGTGGTCGAGGAGGACGACGAGGTGCTCGTGGTCATGGAGTCCGGCAAGGTGGTGCGCTCCGCTGCCTCCGGCGTCCCGGCGAAGGGCCGGGACACCATGGGCGTGATCTTCGCCAAGCCGGACAAGGACGACCGGATCATCGCGGTCACCGTCAACAACGAGAAGGACATCAACGGCGCGGAGGACGCCGCCCCCGAGGCGGCGCCCGAGGGTGAAGTACCCTTGGACTCTGAGACGGCGCCCGCCCCCGCGGAGGACGCCGGCGCGACCATGACAGCCACCGAATCCGCGGCGGGTGACGCAACCCCGGCCGCGGAGATTGACGGAGGACAGTAGTGAGCACATCCGGAACGCCACGGGCAGCGGGCCAGCGCCCCACCGGCAGCAAGCCGGCGCAGGGCACCGGCCGGGCGGCGCCGCAGCGCACTGCCGGACAGCAGGGCCGGCCCTCGGGCCAGCGGCCGCAGAACGGTCGGCCCGCGGGGCAGGGCCAGGGACGACCGTCCCAGCGCCCGGCCCAGCCCGGCCTGGTCCGGCCCGCGCCGAAGGCGAAGGTGCGCAAGGCGCGGCTGCTCGTGTCCAAGATCGACCCGTGGTCCGTGCTGAAGATGGCGTTCCTGCTCTCCGTGGCCCTGGGTATCGTCACCGTGGTCGGGGCTGTGGTGCTCTGGACCGTCATGGACCTGACCGGCATCTTCGACCAGGTCAACGACCTGCTGGCGCAGGTCCTGGGCTCCGAGGGCGGCACGTTCACGGTGCAGCAGCTCGTCTCGCTGGGCCAGGTGGCCTCGTTCGCCACGATCATCGCCGTGGTGAACGTGGTGCTGCTGACGGCCCTGAGCATGCTCGGGGCGGTGTTGTACAACATCTCCTCGACCCTGGTCGGCGGCATCGGCGTCACCCTGACCGACGACTGAGCCTGCAGAAAACGGCGATCCCGCCGGGTCGGTGGCCGATTTGGACCGACGGCCCGGCTGGGGTATCGTTGATTCTCGTTCCGGGAACACGTTCCCGGTGACGAGGGCGTATAGCTCAGGCGGTTAGAGCGCTTCGCTGATAACGAAGAGGTCCCAAGTTCAAGTCTTGGTACGCCCACCCACGCAGTACCCAACCGGCCGCCGGCCGGGGAAGGCGGCATCATGAAGCCTGTGGTCAGACTGGTCGCCGCAGCGGCCGGCGTGGCAGCCCTTCTCGGAGTACGCGCCTGGCGCGAGAACGAGCGCGGCAAGGAAGTCTGGAGTTCCGCCACCGATCCGCTGGACACGGCCACCGGTGACCGGAACCCGTCAGGCACTCACAACTGAACACCCTCGGGGGCATGGCGCAATTGGTAGCGCATCTGCTTTGCAAGCAGAGGGTTAGGGGTTCGAGTCCCCTTGCCTCCACGGACAGACACAGAGGGCCCGGGAATCCACCAGGATGTCCCGGGCCCTCTGCCGTGTGCCGGTGTCCCCCCCCCGACAGCTAACCACTGGCCGCGGTCACCGCGGCCAGGGGTTCAGCGGTGGGCGCGGCGACCGCGCCCACCGGGGTCACTGGGCCGGCTTCGGCGCGGGCACGCCCTCACCCTCGGCGGTGTCCACCACGGCGTCACCGCCGGCCACGGCCGGCGCCGGGTTGGCCGAGCCGCCCTGGCCGGTGGAGGGCGCGGTGGGGGCCTGCGCGGACGGGGCACGCGTGGCCAGGTCCGGGTCGGCACCGGTCGCGGTCGCGGCGGCCTGGGTGTCCTGCTTCGGCAGCGGCGACGGCGCCGGGGTCTTCCACGGGTCGTCGACCGGCTTGGTCAGCTGCCAGACGGCGACGGCGGCCGCCCCGGCCGCGACGACCATCCCGGCCACGAGCCAGCCCTTGCCGCCGGCACCACCCTGCTTCTTCGCCTGCTTCTTGAGCTGCTTCTCGGCGCTCTTGGCGTACTGCTCGGCGGCCTTGCGCAGCTTCTTCACGGCCTTCTTGTCCCCGGTGATACCCACCAGGGCGCTCTCCACGGCCGGGGAGACCTTGGCGGTGTGGGCGGCCTTGGAGGCCAGGCCCGCGACGCCGGCCAGGCGGCCCGAGGCGGCCGGGACGTATTCGTCCTGGACCTTGTGGCGGGCGACGTCCACGGCCGGGGAGACGCGGTCCACCGCGCCGGAGAGCACGGTATTGGCCTGGTGCAGTCCGGCCTTCACCTGCGGGGCCAGCTTCTCGAGGGCGTCGGTGGCCCGGTCGGAGGCCTGCTTCGAGGCGACCCTGCCACGGGCCTTACCCTCGCCCAGGCCCTTCTCGGCCCAGGCCAGCGCGGCTTCCATCTTCGGTGCGGCCCAGTGCGCAGCCTGGTCCACACCGGAATTGATCCGGTCCTCAAGGGTCGGGGCAGTCGTCTTCTTGCTCATCTGAACCTCCATGACGTGCGCGGATGCACTCTGCTGTGCCGGCAGCAAACCGGTGCGCCGGGCCTAGGTACAGCCTAAGGGGTCGACGGCGCGGCGGCACCGTGGGCCTGGAGCGTAGGGGTTCGGCCCTGCGCGAAGTCCGCAGGCTCCGCACGCCGCCGGAGACCGGCACGGACGGGGCAGGTGGAACAATGGCGAGCATGACAGCTATTGCGACCCATACCGCCACCATCAAGACCAACTCGGGCGACATCGTCGTCGAACTGTACGGCAACCACGCGCCCAAGACCGTGCGCAACTTCGTCGGCCTCGCCACCGGCGAGCAGGAGTGGATCCACCCGGAGAGCGGTGAGAAGCAGACCGGCACCCCGCTGTACAACGGGACGATCTTCCACCGCATCATCAAGGACTTCATGATCCAGGGTGGTGACCCACTGGGCCGGGGCATCGGCGGACCGGGCTACCAGTTCGACGACGAGATCAACCCCGATCTCGACTTCGCCACCCCGTACAAGCTCGCGATGGCCAATGCCGGCATCCAGAACGGCCGCGGCACCAACGGCTCGCAGTTCTTCATCACCTCCGTGCCGACCACCTGGCTGCAGGGCAAGCACACCATCTTCGGCGAGGTGAAGGACGAGGCCTCCCGCACGGTGGTGGACCAGCTCAACGCCGTGCGCACCGGTCCCGGCGACCGTCCGGTCCAGGACGTGGTCATCGAGTCCATCGAGATCAAGGAAGCCTGAGGCTCCACGAGTGTCCCACCAGACCCCGGGCGGTCCGGAGGGCGTGGCACACC
>DATBUG010000572.1:0-2438 GCA_036516315.1 Citricoccus sp. | reverse complement strand
AAAAGAATGGAGGCCACCATGGCCACCGGTACCGTCAAGTGGTTCAACTCGGAAAAGGGCTTCGGCTTCATCGCGCCGGACGACAACTCCGCTGACATCTTCGTCCACTTCTCCGCCATCGAAGGCAACGGCTTCAAGGAGCTGCAGGAGGACCAGAAGGTCGAGTTCGAGGCGACCCAGGGCGCCAAGGGCATGCAGGCCGCCTCGGTCCGCCCGCTCTGATCTAGACAGACGCAGCAAGCGGCCGCTCTCCCTCGCGGGAGGGCGGCCGCTTCGCCGTTTAACGCCCTTTTCCTGGTCAGCGCACGGCCCTCCCGGGGCCGCTCTCCGCCGCGCCGACCCCCTCCCCGGAAACTCGTTGAGGACAGCAATCGTTGTCCTCGCTACAGTGTTGTTCACATCACACACCGCGAGGAGCAATGGGGTAGATGACCACCACCGTCGTACAGGCTTCGGCCGAACTGTTCCGTGCCCACGGGATGACCACGATCTTCGGCAACCCGGGATCCAACGAGCTGCCGTTCCTGGCCGGACTGGGGGAGGGCTTCGACTTCGTGCTGGGCCTGCACGAGCAGACGGTGGTCGGCATGGCCGAGGGGTACGCCCGCGCCACCGGCCGGCCGGTCCTGGTGAACCTGCACGCCGCCTCCGGCACCGGCAACGCCATGGGCGCGCTGACCAACGCCCGGTACGCGAACATCCCGCTGGTGGTGTTGGCCGGCCAGCAGGTCCGCCGCACCGTGGGCCAGGAGACCATGCTGGCGAACATCGACGCCGGCATGCTCACCTACCCGCTGACCAAGTACGCCCACGAACCGCTCGCCGCCCAGGACGTGCCGCGCGCCCTGTCCCAGGCCATCCTCGAGGCCGGCACCCACCCGCGCGGGCCCGTCTACGTCTCCGTCCCCCTGGACGACTGGGAGCAGGAGGCGCTGGCCGACGACCTGCTGCTGACAGAGCGCACCGTGCGCACCGCCGGGGCCCTGCCGGAGGACCTCGCCGAGGAACTGGTCGCCGCGGCCGACGGCGCGAACAGCCTCGCCCTGGTGCTCGGCCCCCAGGTGGACGCCGCTGCGGTGGCCGACCCGGCCGTGCACGAGGCCCTGATCGCGCTGGCCGAACGCGCCGACGCCACCGTGTACGTGGCCCCGTCCCCGGCCCGGGGGCCGTTCCCCACCACCCACCCGAACTTCGGCGGGGTGATCGTGCCCGGCATCAGCTCGGTGCGCGAGCGCCTGGCCGGGCACGACGCCGTCCTGGTCCTGGGCGCCCCGGTGTTCCGGTACCACCGGTGGGAGCCGGGGGACTACCTCAGCGCCGGCACCCGGGTGTGGCACCTGACCCAGGACCCCTCCGAGGCCACCCGCGCGCCCTTCGGCACCTCCGTGATCGCCGACGTCGGCCGCGCCGTCACCACCCTGGCCGCGGGCGTGACGGACCGCGGCGCCCGCCGGCCCGCCCGGCAGCTGCCGGCCGCCCGCACCTCGACCGAGGGGATGACCGGCACCGAGATCCTCGAGGTCCTCAACGAGCACGTGACCGAGGACGTCGTCTACGTCAACGAGACCACCACCCTGGACCTGGACTACCTCGAGCGGATCGCCATCGACCAGCCCGGCCGCTACCACTTCCCGGCCTCCGGGGGCCTGGGCTTCGGGCTGCCGGCCGCCGTCGGGCTCGCGCTGGGCGACCCGGGGGCCACCGTGGTGGCCACCGTGGGCGACGGCTCGGCCAATTACGGGATCACCGCCCTGTACACCGCCGCGCAGCGGCGCACCCGCACCGTGTTCGTCATCGTCAACAACGCCGGTTACGGCGCGCTGGCCGGGTTCGCCGAGCGCATGGGCGTGCCGGATGTGCCCGGTCTCCAGCTCGGCGGCATCGACTTCGTGTCCATCGCCGAGGGCTACGGCGTGCCGGGCCACCGCACCACCACCCGCGAGGAGTTCGAACGCGCCTACCGGGACGCGCTCACCGCCGAAGGGCCGGTGCTCATCGACGCCCGCGTCGTCCAGGGCTGATCCTGTCCCTCGGCCGCACGCCTGCCTGCATCACCACCCCCATCCGCACCGACCTCAGCAAGGGAGCATCATGACTGCTACTGACACCGATCGCACCTCCGTCCTGGACCCGTCCGTGTGGGACGGGAGGATCTACACCGAGGGCTGGACCGAGGGCTCGGCCGGGACGGTGGACGTGGTCGAGCCGGCGACCGGGGCCGTGTTGGGCTCGGTGGGGCTGGCCTCCGGGCAGGACGCGTTCGCCGCGGCCACCCGCGCCGCGCAGGTCCAGAAGGACTGGGCGGCGCGCAAGCCCGAGGAGCGCGCGGCGGTGCTGCGCCGGGCCGGGGAGTTCTTCGAAGCCCATGCCGCCGAACTCGGTGAGTGGGTCAAGCGTGAGACCGGGGCGATCGGGGCCAAGGCCGGGTTGGAGACCCA
>DATBUG010000571.1:0-6269 GCA_036516315.1 Citricoccus sp. | reverse complement strand
CTGAGCTCGAGGCCGGCGTGGTCGGTGGCGATGTGGACGCGCATGGACTGCTCCTGCTGTGAAGGCGGTGTGTTCGGGCCAGCGTTCAGCCTAGCCCTATCCTCACCTGGAGGGCCGGTGGCACAATGGCCGGATACCCAGCACTCGTTTCACAAACCGTCGAGACCGGAGGTCCCGTGTCCAGTCTGAACATCACCCGCGCCGAGGCGCAGCAGCGCGCCGCCACCCTGTTCGTGGAGTCCTATGACGTCGTCCTGGACCTGACGGGCGACGGCGACCACTTCCGCTCGACCACCACGGTCACCTTCACCGCGATGCCCGAGGCGATCGGCGGGAGCACCTTCATCGACTTCGTCTCCACGCAGGCACCCCGGGTGACGCTCAACGGCACCGACCTGGACGCGGACGCCTTCGACGGCACCCGCATCGCCGTGGGACCGCTGGCCGAACGGAACACGCTGGTGGTGGACGGGCTGGCCGACTACATGAACACCGGGGAGGGCCTGCACCGGTTCGTGGATCCCGTGGACCAAGAGACCTACCTCTACACCCAGTTCGAGGTCCCGGACTCCCGGCGGATGTTCGCGGTGTTCGAGCAGCCCGACCTCAAGGCCTCCTTCACCTTCACGGTGACCGCGCCTGACCACTGGACCGTGGTGTCCAACTCGCCCACGCCGGAACCGGTCCGCGCCGCCGAGGGGAGCGCGACCTGGGCCTTCTCCCCCACCCCGCGGATCTCCTCGTACATCACCGCGCTGATCGCCGGGCCATACCGGTCCGCGCACGCCGAGCTGACCAGCTCGGACGGCCGGACCATCCCGCTCGGGGCCTACTGCCGGGCCTCGCTGTTCGAGTACCTCGACGCCGAGAACATCTTCGAGCTGACCCGGCAGGGGTTCGAGTTCTTCGAGGCCCAGTTCGGCACGCCCTACCCCTTCGAGAAGTACGACCAGCTGTTCGTGCCGGAGTTCAATGCCGGGGCCATGGAGAACGCCGGGGCGGTCACCTTCCTGGAGAACTACGTGTTCCGCTCCACCGTGCCCGAGGCCATGGTGGAGCGCCGCGCGATCACCGTGCTGCACGAGCTGGCGCACATGTGGTTCGGCGACCTGGTCACCATGCGCTGGTGGAACGACCTGTGGCTCAACGAGTCCTTCGCCGAGTTCATGTCCACGCTGGCCGCCGCGGAGAACACCCGGTACACCGGCGCGTGGACCACCTTCTCCTCGATGGAGAAGAACTGGGCCTACCGCCAGGACCAGCTCTCCTCCACCCATCCCATCAAGGCCGAGATCCGGGACCTGGACGACGTCCTGGTGAACTTCGACGGCATCACCTATGCCAAGGGCGCCTCCGTGCTGCGCCAGCTGGTCGCGTGGGTGGGCCAGGAGAACTTCATGGCCGGGGTACGCCAGTACTTCGCCCAGCACGCCTGGTCCAACACGGAGCTGCCGGACCTCATGCGCGAGCTGGAGGCCGCCTCCGGACGCGACCTGTCCGAGTGGACGCACCAGTGGCTGGAGACCTCCGGCGTGAACACCCTGTCCGTGGAGGTCGACGCCGAGGAGTCCTCCGACGGGGCGATCACCTCCCTGCGCCTGCGGCAGAGCGCCCCCGGACCGGACCAGCCCGGGGACGCGGTCCTGCGCCCGCACCGCATGGCGGTGGGCTTCTACTCCACGGACGAGTCCGGCCGTCTGGTGCGCACCGACCGCTTCGAACTGGACGTGGACGGCGAGGTCACCGAGGTGACCGAGGCGGCCGGCAAGCCCCGGCCGGAGCTGATCCTGCCCAACGACGACGACCTGGCCTACGCCAAGATCCGCCTGGACTCGGCCTCCTGGCAGACCGCCGCCACGCGGCTGAAGGACGTCACCGAGTCCCTGCCGCGCACCCTGCTGTGGACCGCCGCCTGGGACGCCACCCGCGACGCCGAGGCCACGGCCAGCTGGTTCGCCGACCTGGTGCTGGCGAACATCGGCTACGAACGGGACTCCTCCGTGGTGCAGACGCTGCTGCGGCAGCTGGCCACCACCCTGTCCCAGTACGCCGCCGAGGCCCACGCCCCGGCCCTGCGGGAGTCCGCCGCGGACCGCCTGCTGGAGCTGGCCCGCGCCGCCGAGCCCGGTTCGGACAACCAGCTGCAGTTCGTCAAGGCCTTCGCCCTGCACGCCCGCTCCGCCGCCCAGCTGGACACCCTGGCGGCCCTGTACGCCGGTACCGAGGCGCTGCCCGGCCTGGACCTGAACACGGACCTGAAGTGGGAGATGCTCACGGGCCTGGCCGCCGGCGGCCGCGCCGGTGAGGAGGAGATCGCCGCGGCCGAGGCTGCCGACCCCACGGCAACCGGAGCCCTGGCCGCGGCACAGGCCCGCGCCGCCGTCGGGACCGCCGAGGCCAAGCAACGGGCCTGGGACGAGGTGCTCACCGGCTCCCTGTCCAACAGCACCCAGCGCAACGTGATCCTGGGTTTCAACCGGGTGCACGACCCGGCGCTGCTGGAACCGTTCGCCCCGCGGTACTTCGAGACCGTGGAGCAGCTGTGGGCCTCCCGCTCCCACGAGATGGCCGAGTCCGCCGCGGTCGGCCTGTTCCCGGGGGCCCAGGTCTCGGCGGACACCGTGGAGGCCGCTGAGCAGCTGGTCACCCGCGCCCGGGACCGGCAGCCGGCCCTGGCCCGCACCGTGGCCGAGTCCCGCGACGAGACGGTCCGCGCCCTGGCTGCCCGGAAGGCCGATGCCGCCTCGCGCTGATCACCGCACCGGGCACGGGCCGCCGGCGGGTCCCCGGCTCACCGGCGTGATGCCGGTGCGCCGTGGGCCCGTCCGGCCGTCGGCCGTTCGTCGACGCCGGGGAGCACGCGGTGCTCCCCGGCGTAGATGACGAAGCGCTCGCCGCGCACGAAGCCGGCCAGGGTCATGCCGGCCTCCCGGGCCAGGTCGACCGCCAGCGACGACGGGGCGGAGACCGAGGCGAGCATCGGCACCCCGGCCATCAGCGCCTTCTGGGTGAGTTCGAAGCTGGCCCGGCCGGAGACCATGAGCACGTGCCCGGACAATGGCAGCCGGCCCTCCAGCAGGGCCCAGCCCAGCACCTTGTCCACCGCGTTGTGCCGGCCGACGTCCTCCCGGACCGCCAGCAGCTCACCGGTGGCCGCGTCGAAGAGCCCGGCGGCGTGCAGTCCCCCGGTGCGGTCGAAGACCTTCTGGCGCTCCCGCAGCACCTCGGGCAGGGACAGCACGCGCTCCTCGGTGATGGTCAGGGGGTCCTCGGCCACGGGGTACCGGGTGGTGGTGCGCACGGAATCGATGCTGGTGCGACCGCAGAGCCCGCAGGCGCTGGTCATCAGCACGTGGCGCTCGAGCGCCGGGGCGGGCGCCGCCACGCCGGGGGCCAGCACCACGTCCACCGTGTTGTCCGTCTCCTCCGCACCCGGGCCGAAGTCGCGGCCGCAGTAGCGGATCGAGGACACGTCCGCGGCGCGGCCGATCAGGCCCTCGCTGAGCAGGAAACCGGCCGCCAGGGAGAAGTCCTCGGTGGGGGTGCGCATGGTCACCGCCAGGCGGCGACCGTTGACCCGGATCTCCAACGGTTCCTCCGCGGCGAGCACGTCCGCCCGCGCCTCCCTCCGGCCGTCCTTGACCCGTACCACCCGGACGCGCGATTCACTCCTGACCATGGCTCCCATGATCCACCCCGCCGGGCCGTGATGCCACCGGGCGCAGTGCCACCGGACGGGTGGCGCTACGAGCCGCGGCCGGTGCGGTCCGCCAGGTCCGCCAGCTGCACGGGATCCAGCACTGCGGCCGGGTGCGGGCCGGCGGCCACCAACCGGGTCCGCAGGTCTTCGGCGTCGTGCACGGAGAGCGCCCCGCCGGCGGCCAGCACCACGTTCCCGGTGCCCAGACGCTCCAGCAGGGCCGCGTCCGCCAGGGCCCACGCCCCGGCGAGCCGGGCCCCGGCCGCGGCCTCCTCGAGGGCCCGAGCCTGCCGGCCGAGGAAGCGCAGTCCCGAGTCGTCCCCGACGTTGACCAGCAGCACGCCGTCCGGGACGAGGCGCTCCAGCAGCTCGGCATAGTACCGCGCACCGGTCAGGTGTTCCGCGCCCGGGGCGGCAGTGTCGATGTCCAGCACCACGGCGTCGAGGGGCCCGGCCGCCACCTGCCCCAGGGCGTCACGGGCGTCACCGGTCACCACCGTCAGGTCCGTGCCCTCCGGCAGGGGCAACTCGGCGGTGACGAACGAGGGCAGCTCCCGGTCCAGGTCCACCACGGTCTGGACCGAGCCCGGGCGGGTCACCTGGACGTAGCGCGGCAGCGTCAGTGCGCCGGCCCCCAGGTGCAGGATGCGGATCGGCGCCGCGTCCGGCCAGGCGGCGTCCAGCACGTTGGCCATCCGGCGCAGGTACTCGTACCGGATCCGGGTGGGGTCCGCCAGGTCCACGTGGGACTGGACCGCCCCACCGATCTCCAGGACCCAGCCGTCGTCGTGCTCGTCCGGGATGATCCGGGCCCGTTCCCCCGAGATGCCGAGCTGAATGCTGCGGCCGGTCGGGCCCGGAGCGCGCTGGGAGTCCATGGGCCCAGTCTGGCAGACCGACCCCGTCCCGCCGTCCGCCTGACCGCTGACTCCCGGGGCACCGGCCCACCGGGTCGACTTGCCCGTGGGTATACCAAGGCATACCCTATACGTGGGTATACCCAGTGCGCCGCGGGTCCCCTCTCGGGTCCCACCCGGCGGTGCCCAGGACCCGGCAAGTACCCGGAAAGGTGACGCTCTGATGGACTTCGTCGAACAGCTCGAACAGACCCTCCTCCTGCTGGCCGCCGGCTTCGGCTCCACCGGCACACTGGCCCTCGGCTCCGTGCTGTCCGCCTACGGGTGGATCCAGTCCGGACTGAACAACTCCCGCAGCGCGCTCGTCGCGCTCGTGATGGGACTACTGGTCTTCGTCGCGGGAGTGGCCGGCCTCGCCTGGACGATCTTCTAGGACGGGCCCGCCCCGCGTCCGTCCTGGGGCAGCCCGTTCCGCCGGGGCTTCCGGTGTCTGCACAGCCCAGTAGTCTCTCCCCGGCAGCGCTTCCCCCACCGCGGCCGGCACCGTCCCGACCACGATCGAGAGGGTTCATGACCACGACTTCCGGACACACCGCGCGGACGGGCGTGCGGACCGAGCGGACAGAGCGGACAGAGGAGAAGCGATGACGGGGCAGGAGGAGTTCCTCTCACGTCCGGCCGTGGCGCGGCTGCTCGGCGTCACCCGGGCCGCCGTGGCCAAGGGCGTGAACATGCCGCCCCCGGACGCGGTCGTCCTGGGGACGGGCAACCACCACACCTATGGCTGGCGGCGCGGCACCGTGGAGGAGTGGGCGAAGGAGCAAGGGCGGGACCTGGCCGAGGACGACCAGGACCCGCGGTCGCCCGACTAGGGTGGGACCATGGCCACCGCACACCCGTCCGAGCGCACCACGCGCCAACGGACCCTGCCCCAGGTCGGCGACACCGGCCAGCGACTACTGGCTCGCGCCACCGTCGCCGTCGTCGGGGCGGGCGGACTGGGTTCGCCGGTCATCCAGTACCTCGCCGCGGCCGGGATCGGCACCCTCCATGTCATCGACGACGACCGCGTGGAGCTGAGCAACCTCAACCGGCAGACGCTGCACGGCGTGGACACGCTCGGGGAGCTCAAGACCGACGGCGCCGTGACGGCCGCCGCCCGGTTGTCCCCGGAGACCACGGTCGTGCCGCACCCGGTACGCCTCACCGACGACAACGCCGCCGGGTTGCTGGCCGCAGCGGACGTGATCATCGACGGCAGCGACTCCTTCGCGACCCGGTTCATCGTGCACCGCGCCGCCCTCGCCCTGGGGCGGCCGGTCGTGTTCGGGGCGCTCTTCCAGTGGAACGCCCAGGTCACCGTCTTCTGGTCGGACCCGCCGGCCGGGACGGGGCTGCCGCCCGTCGTGCTCACCGACGTCTTCCCGGACACCCCGGCCACCCACGCCGCCCCGGGTTGCGCCGAGGCGGGAGTCCTGGGGGCCGTCGTAGGGATCACCGGGTCCTTCCTGGCCCTGGAGGCCATCAAGCTCCTCCTGGGCACCGGCCGCCCCCTGCTGGGCCGGATGCTCGTGGTGGACGGGCTGGCCGGCACGACCACCGAGGTCCCGGTCGCCCCCGGCTCGGCCCCCGCCGCCCCGGACGGTGGTGGCCCCGGTGACATCCCGGACTGCATCCCGGACCGGCCCGGCGTGCCTCCGGCGCCCGGCACC
>DATBUG010000570.1:0-2153 GCA_036516315.1 Citricoccus sp. | reverse complement strand
CGGTGCCCTGCCGGCTGGGCGGCGTCCCGCGCCGGGCGCCGGCGTGGCGCTCGTGACGCTGGTGGCCGACGCCCCCGGCCTCGACGCGGCGCCGCGGGGGACCGGTCTGCTGGTCTCACCCCAGGTCCCGGCCCGGACCGTGGGCGCCAAGGCGATGACCCACGTGACCGCCAAGTGGGAGTGGACCCGCACGGTCCCCCACCGGCACGTGCTGCGCCTGTCCTACGGCCGGGTCTCCGACGCCCCCGGGTCCGCCGCGCTGGGCTACGGGACACCGGACGAGCGGCTGCTCGAGAGTGCGGTGGCGGACGCCACCACGCTGACCGGTGTGGACCTCGCCGGCCGGGTGGCCGGCTCGTTCGTCGTCCGTTGGCGGGCGGCCCTGCCGGCGGCGACCACCGGCCACCGGGCGGCCGTGCGCACGGCGCTGGACTGGACCGGGACCCAGCCCGGGCTCGACGCCGTGGGGGCCTGGCTGGCCGGGACGGGACTGGCCGCCGTCGTGGGTGACGTCCGGCGCCGGATCGGCGCCGGGGAGGACTGAGGGGTAGGCTGGAACCGCCGTTCTACCGGTTGTAGAAGCCGGATGCGGCACAGACCACAGCAACGCGGGGCGCCCCGGGGTGCCCGGCGCCACACGCTGACAACACAGGAGTTGTGACGATGACCGAGAACCAGGCAGCGCAGGCCCCCGAGACCGGGAACGCCGAGCACGTCGAGTGGTTCACCACCTACACCGTCTTCGCGCGGAACGGCGACGGCCAGGGCGGAGCCCACACCGAGGCCGAGCGCCAGCGGGCCGTCCAGCAGTTCGACGCCGCGGTGGCGGACCTCGCGGAGCGCGGCGTGACGGTGCGTGGGACCTACGACGTCTCCGGCATGCGTGCCGACGCCGACGTCATGGTGTGGATGTACGGTCACGTCCCGGAGGACCTGCAGGCGGCCATCCGCACGCTGCGTCGCACCGAGCTGCTGGCCGGTACCCAGATCGTGCTCTCGGCCATGGGCTCGGACCGGATGGCCGAGTTCAACAAGGACCACGTCCCGGCCTTCGCCATGGGGCGCAAGCCGCTGAAGTGGCTGTGCTTCTACCCCTTCGTCCGCTCCTACGACTGGTACACCCTGGAGCCGGCCGAGCGCGGCCGCATGCTGAAGGACCACGGCCTGCTGGGCCGGGACTTCCCCATGGTCTGGGCCAACACCACGAGCGCCTTCGCCCTCAACGACTGGGAGTGGCTGCTCGGCCTGGAAGCCCCCGCACTGAACAACCTCGTGGACATGATGCGCCACCTGCGCAACAACGAGACCCGTCACTACGTGCGCGAGGAGGTCCCGTTCTACACCGGGCGCCTGGTTTCCTCCGCAGAGATCGCCGAGGTGCTGGCCTGATGAGCGAGAACACCCCTGCCGGGGCCGGGCGGTCCTTCGACCCCCGGACCGGTTACGACGAGAACGGGGTCATGGCCCCCAAGGCCTACGACGCCGTGCTGCTGGCCTCCTTCGGCGGCCCGGAGGGCCAGGAGGACGTCATCCCCTTCCTGCGCAACGTCACCGCCGGCCGGGGCATCCCGGACGAGCGGCTGGAGGAAGTGGCCACCCACTACCGGGCCAACGGCGGCGTCAGCCCCATCAACGAGCAGAACCGCCGGCTGAAGGCGGCCATCGAGGCCGAACTGGCCTCCCGCGGCATCGACCTGCCGGTGTACTGGGGCAACCGCAACTGGGCTCCCTACGTGCCTGAGACCCTCGAGCGGATCCACGCCGACGGGCACCACAGGGTGCTGACCGTGGCGACTTCGGCCTACTCCTGCTACTCCTCCTGCCGCCAGTACCGCGAGGACCTGGGCATGGCCCTGCGCTCGACCGGGCTCGAGGGCACGCTGGAGATGGACAAGGTCCGCCAGTACTTCAACCACCCCGGCTTCGTGGAGCCCTTCGCCGAGGGCCTGCGGGCCGGCCTGGCCGAGATTCGCGCCGAACTGGCCGAGGCCGGCACGCCCGACGGCCGGTTGCACCTGTTCTTCGCCACGCACTCCATCCCGACGGCGGACGCCGAGGCCGCCGGCCCGCGCCCGCTGGCCGCCGAGCTGCAGGACAAGACCGGCCTGAAGCCCGGTGAGGGCAACGGCGCCGACGTCTACTCCGCCCAGCAC
>DATBUG010000569.1:0-6027 GCA_036516315.1 Citricoccus sp. | reverse complement strand
GACGAGGTACCACGTGCCGGTGGGGTTGGTCAGTGCCCAGGCCCGTACGGTCCGCCGCTGGGGTGCGCCGCCGCCGGCGGTGCGGTAGTCGAAGGAGATGACCTCCTGCTCGCGGACCGCGTCGGCCAGGGCCGTCAGGGTCCGGTCCGCGTCGGCCAGCCGGGCGCCGAAGGCCTCATGGTCCGAGGCGGAGGCGGCCCGGAGCCAATCCTCACCCGCGTCGAGCCGGCCGAGGGCCCGGACCACGGCGCGGTCGGCGTCGGAGCCCTGCCAGGCCGAGCGCGCACGCATCAGGGCCAGGCGCTCGTCGTTGGTGAAGTCGACGTGCGGCAGGTACATCTGGTCCTGGTCGATGCGGTAGCGCACCTCGTCGGAACCCTCCACCCCCTCCCAATGGGCCGTACCGGGGGCGTCGAAGGACTCCAGGGGCACCCCGATGTCCTTGAGGACCTCCTTGTCCCGCGTGAACATCCGCTCGAAGGCCTGCTCGGAGGTGGCCGCGGCGTAGCCGTCCACGTACCGGCGCAGGTAGTCCTTGCGCACGCCGGCCCGTCCCGCGGCCAGCATCAGCCACAGGACGGACACGATGCGCTCGGTGGACGGGGGCTGGAAGGAGGGATCCGGCGAGGATGCGCTCACACCAGGGCTCAGCGGACGTCCATCAGGTCCACGACGAAGATCAGGGTCTCCCCCGGGCCGATCTCGGCCCCGGCGCCACGGTCCCCGTAGGCCAGGTGCGGCGGGATCTCCAGCCGGCGCCGGCCGCCCGGCTTCATGCCCAGCAGGCCGTCGTCCCAGCCCTTGATGACCTGTCCGACGCCCACCGTGAACGGCAGCGGCTGGCCGCGGTTCCAGGACGCGTCGAACTCGGCACCCGTGGACCAGGCGACCCCCACGTAGTGGCACTCGACCTGGTCCCCGGCCTTGACGGCGGGACCGGACCCCTCGACGAGGTCCTCGATGACCAGCTCCTGCGGCGGGGTCTCCCCCGGGAATTCGATCTCGGGGCGGGAACGGTCGTACTTGCGCTGTCCGAAGGACATGGGTGTGCTTCCTTCCAGGTCGGGGTCCGTCAGCTCATCCTACTGACCAGCCGGCGGGTGACACGCTCGGCCCGCCTCACTCCGCGGCGGACTCGGAGGGTTCTGCGGACTCGGTGTCAGCCTCGGAGGGCTCTGCGGACTCGGCGTCGGCCTCGGGAAGCTGCGCCGGGGGCATGGCGTGGATGATGTCCACCACGAAGACCATGGTCTCGTCCTGGAGCTCGTGGCCCTCGGAGGACCCGTATCCGAGCTCCGGTGGGATCACCAGCATCACCTGGGAGCCGACCTTCTGTCCTTCCAGGCCCTGGGCCCAGCCCTCCACGACCTGGTTGAGGGTGGTGCCGAACAGGGTGCCCTTGGACCACGTGGAGTCGAACTCCTCGCCGTCGGACCACTTCACGCCCCGGTACTGCAGCGTGACGTAGTCCCCGGACCCCACCTCGGGACCGTCTCCCTGCAGCAGCGGCTGGACCACCAGATCCTGGGGGGCATCGCCCTCGGGAGTGGCGATGGTCGGCTCGCCGGACTCCTCGTCCCGGGTGACCTCCGGGAGTGCGGGGTCCACGTCCTGGACGGGCTCGCCGGTGGCCCGGGCCTCGGTGGCGCCCGCGATCTGGAACACCATCAGCTGGTCGCCAGCGCCCTCGCCGAGCTGGGAGGCGGGCATGAAGAACGCGACCTGGGCGCCGACCTTGTTCTGGTCGAGCATGTTGTACAGGACGTCGTTGGCCTCCTTGAGGCTGTCCGTGAGGTGGACGGCCTCGGAGCCCTGGGTGAAGTTGTCCGCGGTGACCTCCCCGGTCTCCGGATCGACCACGGCGGTCTGGACCATCGCCACGTCCCCGGGCTCGATCTCCTCGCCCTCCCCGTCCTTCAGGACGCGGGAGGAGATCTCCTCGGTCTCGATCGCCCCGTCCACGGTGACCTCGGGGGACCCGTCCTCGGCGACCGAGAGCGAGACCGGCTTGAGGGCCTCCTTGTCCCCGGCGCCGCGGGCCTCCGGCTCGGCGCACCCGGCCAGCAGCAGGGCGCCGGCCAGCGCGATCCCCAGCGGCGCGGCCACCCTCCGGCGGCGCAGGCTCCGGGACAGGGAGCGGGACAGGGGGCGGGAGACGGTACCAGTCATGGGGTCCTTCGATCGTGCCTGCGGGCCCGCGGTGCTGACCACGCGCTGGGCCCCGTCCGGGTGGTGCCCGGGCCTTACCACTGTGCCACGTCAGACTGGGTGGATGCTGGACGCATCGCCGGTCGCGGGCAGGGCGCCCAACAGCTCGTCCAGCCGCTCCGAGGTGGTCTGGAACGGGTCCTTGGTGGTGACGACCATCATCGGCCGGTCGCTGAGCTTCAGGTGCGTCCAGTCCACGGCGTAGGCCACGCCGGCGGCGCGGGCGGCCCGGATGAACCGGCCGCGCAGGGTGGCCCGGGTGCTCGCCGGCGGCGTGTCCACCGCCCGGTGCACCGCCTCCTCGTCAAGGAACCGGGCGGCGGCCCCGCGGGCCTGCAGCAGGGTGAACAGCCCGCGGCCGGGCGTGATGTCGTGGTAGGACAGATCCAGCTGGGCCAGCCGGGGTGAGTCCCAGCCCAGGCCGTGGCGCTCGGCGTAGCGGGTCAGGAAGCGCTGCTTGATGGCCCAGTCGATCTCGGTGTCGATGCCGGAGGGGTCCTGCCGCTCGACCGCGTCCAGGGCCCGCTCCCACAGGTCGAGCACGGCGTCGACCCGGTCGTGGTGGGCCCCGTGGCGCTGGACGAAGGCTGTGGCCCGCTCCAGGTAGTGCCGTTGGAGCTGCAGGGCCGAGCGCCGCTGCCCGGAGCGCAGCGCCAGTTCCGCCGTTCCGGTCAGGTCGTGGGAGACCTGGCGGATCGCCAGGATGGGGTTCTCCAGCTGGTGGTCCCCCAGGGCGGTGCCCGCCTCGATCATCCGCAGCATCAGGTCGGTCGCCCCGAAGCGCACCAGCTGGGTCGTCTCGGACATGTTCGAGTCGCCGACGATCACGTGCAGCCGCCGGTACTCGGCGGCGTCCGCGTGGGGCTCGTCACGGGTGTTGATGATGGGCCGGGACCGGGTCGTCGCCGAGGAGATGCCCTCCAGGACGTGGTCGGCCCGCTGGGAGAACGCGAAGTGCGCCCCCGCCGGGCGGTCCCGCTCCAGTGCACCGCCGCCCTCGCCCTCCGGGCGCGGGGCCACCACCTTCCCGGCCCCGGAGAACAGCTGACGGGTGATGAGGAACGGGATCAGCGCCTCGGACAGGCGACGGAACTCGGTGCGCCGGTTCAGCAGGTAGTTCTCGTGGGACCCGTAGGAGTTGCCGGCGGAGTCGGCGTTGTTCTTGTACAGGTAGATGGTCCCGGTGAAACCGTCCGCGGCCATCCGTTCGGTGGCCTGGTCGATGAGCTGCTGCATGAGCACCTCCCCGGCCTTGTCCAGGGCGACCAGTTCGTCCAGGGTGGAGCACTCCGCGGTGGCGTACTCCGGATGTGAACCCACGTCCAGGTAGAGCCGGGAGCCGTTGGGGACGAACACGTTGGAGGACCGCCCCCACTCGACGACGGGACGGAACAGGTAGCGGGCCACCTCCTCCGGGGTCAGCGGCCGGGCTCCCGGGTGGGAGTAGTGCACGCCGAACTCCGTCTCGACGCCGTAGATCCTGCGGTCCATGGGCGGTTACTGCCCGCCCTTCTGGACGAAGCCCTTGACGAACTCCTCGGCGTTGGTCTCCAGCACCGAGTCGATCTCGTCCAGCAGGCTGTCCAGGTCCGAGGTGTCGGCCTGGGCGGAGGCACCGGCCGGGGCCGGTGCCGGCTCGGGGGCCGGGGCGTCCTCCTCGCGTTCGGACCGCGATCCGCTGTACTGCTGTGACATCGTGCCTCCTGCGTTGACGGGTACTGCCAGCCTACGCCCGTGGCTCGTCCTGGGCGCGGGCCAGGGCGGCGACCAGGCGGTCGAAGGACCCCCGTGACGCGCCGTCGTCGTACACCCCGGCCATCTGCTCGGCCGTGGCCGACAGCGGCTCACGCTGGTGGAAGCGGTGCAGAGGCCCCTGGCCGTCCTCGCGCAGCAACAGGGTGTCCCAGCTGGCCCCCACCACGTGCCGGCCGAAGACGTCCACCGTCCGGCCCCGGGCCCAGGCGCGGGTGTCCGCCGGCGGGGTGTGCACGGCGCGCAGCACCGTCTCCTCGGGCACCAGGGTGCGCATCGAGCCGCGCCGCACGAGGGCGGCGTGCAGGCCCTTGTCCGGGCGCAGGTCCGCGTACTGCAGGTCCAGCATGCCGACCCGCGGGTCCTCCCACCCCAGCCCGTGCCGCTCGCGGTACCCGGAGAGCAGCTGGTACTTGGCCACCCAGTCCAACCGGTCGGCCAGCGCCGCCGGGTCCGTGCGCAACGTCTCCAGGGTCTCGCCCCAGGCGGTGAGCACGTCCGTGGTGGCGGGGTCCGCCATCCCGAACCGTTCCACGTGCCCGGCCGCCGCCTGATGGTAGAGCTCCATCAGGTCCACGCCGGTGAGACGACGCCCGTCCACCAGGCGCACGGTGGTGGCCAGGGTGGGGTCGTGGCTGATCTGCTGCAGGGCCGCGACGGGGTCCACCAGCGTCACGTCCGGGCAGGTGCCCAGTTCGATCATGGACAGCACCAGGGACGTCATCCCGCAGCGCAGCCAGGTGGCGTACTGGGACAGGTTCGCGTCCCCGATGATCACGTGCAGCCGGCGGTAGCGCGCCTGGTCGGCGTGCGGTTCGTCCCGGGTGTTGACGATGGGACGCCGGACGGTGGTCTCCAGGCCCACCTGCTCCTCGAAGAAGTCGGCGCGCTGGCTGATCTGGAACCCCGGCGTGCGGCCGGTGACCCCGATCCCCACCCGGCCGGATCCGCACACCACCTGGCGGGCGGTGAAGAACGGCAGCAGCCGGGCGGCGAGCTCGTCGAAGTCCAGGGCCCGGGCCACGAGGTAGTTCTCGTGGGCCCCGTAGGAGACGGACTTGTTGTCCGTGTTGTTCTTGTACAGCAGCACCTGGGGCGCCCCGGGGGCCTCGGCGATCCGCCGGGACGCGGCCAGCGCCACGCGGTCCCCCGCCTGGTCCCACACCGTCGCGTCCAGCGGATTGGTGGTCTCGGGGGTGGAGTACTCCGGGTGCGCGTGGTCCACGTAGAGCCGGGCCCCGTTCGGCAGCACGAGGTTCATCACCAGGTGCACGGGGTTGCCGTCGTCGTCGGTCAGGGGCTGGTCCGTGAGCTGGGTCGGGTGGGCCGCCGAGCGGGGCAGCTGCCAGCCGCGCGCGTCCACGAGCGGGGACTCCTCGCCGTAGTCCCACTCCGTGCCGGCCACGCTGCCGCCCCGGGCGGTCACGACGTCGGCGTAGGCGTTGACCACCTCGGTGGACAGCACCGTGTGCTGGGCGGCGGGGTTGCCGGGAGCGTGCACGCCGAACTCGGTCTCGGTGCCCATCACCCGGTGGACGCCCCAGCCGGCGGTGTCCCGCCCCGGGGGCAGGACGGCGTCCGCGGGGACCAGACCGCGCTGACCGCGCCAGGCGGGGGCGGGGTCGGTCCGGCGTCCGGATCCGGGCCCGGTGGGCGGAGAGGGCACGTGCGTCATTCCGCGGCCTCCCCGGTCTGCTCGTTCTGGCCGATCTCGCTCCCCGCCGCGGGCGCCGTCTCCGCAGCCGAGGGCAGCCGGTCACGGACCAGCATCCGCAGGGACGCCACCCGGCCGCCGCGGTGCCCGGAGATGCGGGCCCACTCCTCCGGGGAGGCGTTGTTCGGCAGGTCCTCCTGCTCGGCGAACTCCTCGTGCACCGCCCGCAGCAGGTGCTCCGTGCGCAGCCCCTTGGCCGTGTCGTCGCGGCCGGCGGCCAGGTAGTCCTTGATGGCGTGCTTCTTGGCCCGGTCCACGATCGAGGAGATCACCGCCCCGGAGGTGAAGTCGCCGAAGTGCAGGATGCGGGTGCTGCCGTCGGCGTAGGTGACCTCCACGTACTCGGTCTCCGG
>DATBUG010000568.1:0-6116 GCA_036516315.1 Citricoccus sp. | reverse complement strand
GTGCAGCCCCAAGGACCGCACCACCGGACTCGGCCGCTCCTGTCGCTCCAGCACGACGGCCCGCACGCCCTGCAGGTGCAGCTCGCTGGCCAGCATCACTCCGGTCGGCCCCGCACCGACCACGATCACGTCGATCACGCGGTCCCTCCTTGTCTGGGGCATCTCCGCGGCGTGTCCGCGCCTCGTCTTCGGCCCTCGGCCGACCATTCTGGATCCCGGCAGGGGTCTTGCCACAAGCCCCGGGATGGCCTATAGGTTGGACATAGCAGGAGGGGGGGCGGCACGGCTCTGGCAGCACGCATCCCGCAAGGAGCGCCAGCATGGACACCGACGCCGGCCCGGCCGTGCGCCTCTCCGGGCTCACCAAGCGCTTTGGCGACCGGCCCGCCGTGGACCACCTGGACCTGACTGTCCCCGCCGGAATGTTCTACGGCATCGTCGGCCCCAACGGGGCCGGGAAGTCGACCACCCTGGCGATGGTCGGCGGTCTCGTCACACCGGATGCCGGCACCGTCACGGTCGCCGGGATCGACACCGCAAGCCGGCGGGAGCAGGCCCAGGCGGAACTGGGTCTCATGCTGGAGGGGCTGTCCCTGCCCGAGCGGCTGACGGGTGGTGAACTGCTCGACTACACGGCCCGGTTGCGGGGACTCGGACCGGAGGGACGCCGGCGGGCCGCGGACCTGCTCGAGGTGCTGGACCTGGACCAGGTGCCCTCGACGCTGGTCGTCGACTACTCCACCGGGATGCGGAAGAAGATCGGCCTCGCCGTGGCGCTGCTGCACCGTCCCCGCGTGCTGCTGTTGGACGAGCCCTTCGAGGCGATCGACCCGGTCTCGGCCCGGGCGATCGAGGGGTTGCTCCAGCAGTACGTGGCCGGCGGAGGCACGGTACTGCTGTCCAGCCACCTCATGGACGTCGTCGAACGCACCTGCCAGCGCCTGGCCCTGATCGATCACGGCCGCGTGCTGGCCGAGGGCACCGTGGAGGAGGTGCGGGGCACCGGCACGCTCCACGAGACGTTCATACGGCTGGTCGGTGCGGGCCCCCCGCGCCAGGTCTCCTGGCTGCGATGAACCGTCGTGCCACCTTCGCGTCCCTGCGGTGGACGATCCTCCGGCACGGTCCGCACGACGACCGTGCCTTCGGGCTGGTCGTGGGTCTCCTCGTGGCCGCGGGCATCCTCGTCCTGACGGTGTCCGCGGGCGCCGGCCTGGTGCACCCGAGCTGGCTGACGGCGGCGGTCTCCCTGGTCGGACTGACCTGGCTCATCGGGCCGTTCCTGGTGCCCGGGGCCCCGCCCCTCCTGGAACCCGGGTGGTTCCGCACCCTGCCGGGCCACCCCGCGCGGATGGCCCGCGAGATGGCGGCGAGCGAGGCGCTCAGCGTGGGGACCCTGGTCACGGCCGCCGTGCTGAGCAGCCTGGTCGTCATCGCCGCGCCGCACGGACCGGTGGCCGTGGCCGGCGCGGTCCTGGCCGCCGTCGGGCAGCTGTTCCTCCTGCTGTGGCTTGGCCGGACCGCCCAGGCCCTGGTGGCCGCGCTGCTGCGCTCGGTCCTGGGCGCGTGGGTGGTGGCGAGCCAGACGGCCGTGCTCCTGGCGCTGTCCTTCGCCGGATGGGTGCCGGTCATGGCCTTCGTGCTCCCGGGCCTCGGCGAGGGCCGGACCGAGCTCGTGGCCCCGCCGGTGCCCGGTGCGTTGCCGGCACCGCTCGAGGCCGTCCTGCTGGCCCTGCCGACCGGCTGGGGCCTCGCCGCGGTGCAGGCCCTCGCCTCCCCGGCCTCCTGGACCGCCGCGGTCCTGCCGCTGGCCGGGCTGGTGGCAGGCGGGACAGCGCTGCGCGAACTCTGGATCGGGCTCATGGCCGGTGCGCTGCGCCGGCCACCGGACCGGCCGGTCAGCAGCGGCTCGAGGAGCACCGGGCCCCCGGAGCGTGCGGGAGGCGGCGGGGCGGTCCGCGCGGTGACGCTCCGGGAGATCCGGACCTGGTTCCGCGACCCGCACCGCAGGCTCGGCCTGGTGCACGCCTGGGCCACGCCGCTGCTCATGATCCCGCTGGTCGCCCCCACCGACTGGTCCTGGGCCCTGCCGTTCATCGGGGTCATGGCGGCCGTCCTCGGCGGGATGGCCGCCGTGAACACCTACGCCCTCGACGGCACCGCGCTGTGGCAGCTCCTCACCACCCCGGGGTCGGTCCGGGCCGACGTGCGGGGCCGGCAGGCCGCCTGGTTGGCGCTGTTCGGCGTTCCGGCCCTCGTCCTGACGGGCCTGCTGGCCCAGGCCAGCGGTTCACCCTTCGCGGCCCAGGCCGGCGGGATGGCCCTCGCGGCCACCGGGACCGCGTGCGGCGGCGCGCCGTGGCTCAGTTCGCTCATGCCCGCCATCGGGCCCGACGCGCGGGAGCGCGTGTCCACCGCCAGTCCCACGGGCAACGCTGCCGGCGGGCAGTGGACCCTCTTCACGCTCGTCGCCACCGGGGCGGCGCTGCCGCCGATCGCCACGGGCCTCACCGCAACGGCCGCGGAATGGCCAGCCGCCCTCGCGGCCGGGGCGGTCCTCGGAGGGGCCGCCGTCCTCGGCCTGCAGGCGCTGACGGTGCGCCGCCTGGACGGTACGGGGCGGGCGCTGCTGGCGGCGATGGCCTCCCGCGACGTCACCCGGCTGAGACGCTCCTGAGAACCCGGACCGGAGACGGCCGGAGACGGCCGGAGAAGGAATGTTGCGCTGTGAGCGGAGAACGCTGCGGCGGCCGGGATTCCGGGCGTGTTCACAGTCATGACCGATAGACTCAGGGCAGCGCCGCGTCCGTCCGACATGGCCGGACAGCACCGTGTGCACCGTACGCGACCAGCAGAGGAGATGGCCAGTGGCCAACCCCGTCTTCAATACCAAGAACTTCCAGGAGCAGATGCACTCCGGCCAGGGCCGGCAGGCCCCGGGCTGGTACCAGGGCGGCCAGCAGCCGGCCCAGGGTGGCGACTGGTACGCCGGCCAGCAGGGCCGGCCCCAGTACGGCCAGCAGGCCCCGCAGTACTCCCCGGAACAGCTCGAGCAGCTCGAGCAGAGCTACCGCCAGCCCGCCGCCGGCCCCGCCGACACCGGGCGGATGAGCTACAACGACGTCATCGCCAAGACCGTGATCACCCTCGGCCTCGTGCTGGTCGGCGCGGTCGTGGGCTGGATGATGCCGGCCCTGATGCTGCCCGGTGCGATCGTCGGCCTCGTGCTCGGCCTGGTCAACTCCTTCAAGCGGGAGCCCTCGCCGGCCCTGATCCTGCTCTACGCCGCGGCCGAGGGCCTGTTCCTGGGCGGTATCTCGCAGGTCTTCGAGCAGATGTGGCCGGGGATCGCCTCCCAGGCGGTGCTGGCCACCCTGTGCGTGTTCGCCGTGACGCTAGCGCTGTACTCCTCGGGCAAGGTGCGGGCTACGCCGAAGACCATGCGCATCTTCATGATCGCGATGATCGGCTACGCCCTGTTCTCCCTGGCCAACCTCTTCCTGATGCTCTTCGGCGTCACGGACGCCATGTTCGGCCTGCGCGGCGAGTTCCCGCTGCTGGGCCTGGGCATCGGCGTGCTGGCCGTGTTCCTCGCCGCGTTCTCGCTGGTCATGGACTTCACGGCCATCACCGAGGGTGTCCGCGCCGGGGCGCCGCAGAAGTACTCGTGGTCCGCGGCCTTCGGCCTGACCGTCACCCTCGTGTGGCTGTACGTGGAGATCCTGCGCATCCTGGCCATCCTGCGCGGCAACGACTGACCGGCCGCAGCCCCACGTCCGTCCGATCCACACGATGACCGACGCATCCACGGTGGCCGCCCTGCCCGCCTTCGGCGGGCCGGCGGCCACCGGCACGCAATACCACCTCCACCGCGCCGGCGCCGAGGTGACGGTCACCTCCCTGGCCGGGGCCTTGCGCCGCTACGAGGTGGCCGGCACCGCCCTGGTGGAGTCCTACGGCGAGGACGAGCTGCCGCCCTCCGCGTGCGGGATCCAGCTCTCGCCGTGGCCGAACCGCGTCCGTGACGGCCGCTGGGAGCTGGACGGCAGCATCCAGCAGCTGGACCTCACCGAGCCCTCCCGAGCGAACGCCAGCCACGGACTGCTGCGCAACACCGCCTTCCACGCTACGGAGCACACCGATCACCGGGTGACCCTGCGTGGTGAGATCCACCCACAGCACGGCTACCCGTTCCGGCTCACCCACGAGGTCGCCTATGCACTGGACGAGGCCGGCGCCCTGACGGTGCGGCAGCGGCTGACCAACCACTCGCCCCGCTCCGCGCCCGTGGCCTTCGGCGCCCACCCGTTTCTGCGGATCGGCCAGGTGCCCAGCGAGGACCTCACCCTCACGCTGCGGGCCGCTACCCGGCTGGAGTCCGACGATCGACTCATCCCGGTGGGCGCGGTGTCCGTCACCGGCACGGACACGGACTTCCGGGGCGGCCGGCCGGTCGGCACCGGAGTGCTCGACGCGGCCTTCACGGACCTCGAGCCCGGGCCGGACGGCATGCACCACCACGTGCTGGTCGCACCGGACGGGCGTAGCGTGGAGCTGTGGTCCGAGCCGGCCTACGGCTACGTGCACGTGTTTTTCACGAACCGGTTCCCCGGCCGCCACCGGGCGGTGGCGGTGGAGCCGATGACCGCGCCGGCCAACGCCCTCAACAGCGGCGAGGGCCTGCACTGGCTCGGCGCCGGGGATCAGCTGGCCGCCGCCTGGGGTATCACCGGGCGGCTCTGACGAAGCAGGAGGTATGCCGTTGAGCGTCAGTCCCCAGTCCGCGCCCGGGACCGAGCCCGGGGCGGGAGCGCCGGGGAGCGACCCGGTGCTGACGGCGCCCCAGCAGGCCAACCGGGTGGCCACGGACGTGCCCTACGGGTTGACGGTCGCCGCCGCGTGGTCCTGGCGCATCCTGCTGGTGCTGGCCATGGCCGGGGCCGGCATCTGGCTGCTCAGCCACGTCTCGCTCCTCGTGATCCCGCTGATCGTCGCGGCCCTGCTGGCCACCCTGCTCAGCCCCGTCCACCGCAGGTTCCGGCGCTGGGGGGTCCCCGCCGGACTGTCCGTGACGGTGATCATCATCGGTTTCATCCTGCTCGTGGTGGGCATCCTGACCCTGGTGGGCCAGCAGCTGGCCGTCGGCTTCGCCGACATGCGGGACCAGATCATGCTGGGCGTGCAGGGGATCGTGGAGTGGCTCGCCGGCATGGGGGTCACCACCGACCAGTGGAACGACATCTTCGACAACCTCGGTGACGCGGTCCGCAACAACAGCCAGCAGATCCTCTCCGGGGCCCTGGGCTTCGGGTCCACCGCGGGCAACATCGCCGCCGGCACCGTGCTGGCGGTCTTCGCGCTGATCTTCTTCCTCTACGACGGACAGCGTATCTGGCGCTTCTGCCTGAACTTCGTCCCGCGCCGCCACCGCGAGGCCATCGACGGCGCCGGCAAGGTCGGCTGGAGCTCCCTGGGCAGCTACGTCCGCGTGCAGATCTTCGTGGCCTTCGTGGACGCCGTCGGCATCGGCATGGGCGCCTGGGTGCTGGATGTCCCCCTCGCCCTGCCGATCGGCGTGCTGGTGTTCTTCGGGTCCTTCATCCCGATCGTCGGGGCCTTCCTGACCGGTGCGGTGGCCGTGCTGCTGGCCCTGGTGGCGAACGGGCCGATCATCTCGTTGATCATGCTCGGCTGGGTGCTGGTGGTCCAGCAGATCGAGGGCAACGTCCTGCAGCCCCTGGTCATGGGCCGCGCCGTGAGCCTCCACCCACTCGCCGTCTTCCTGGCGGTGTCCGGCGGCACCGCCGTGCTGGGCATCGTCGGTGCCGTCTTCGCGGTCCCGCTGATGGCCTTCCTCAACGCCACGATCAAGCACCTGCATGCCAAGCCGTGGCTTCAGGACGGCCCGGACCCGGCCCTGGGCCGCTCGCGCGAGGCAACCCTGAAGGAGCGGGCAGCCGAGCTCGAAGGGCCCTGGGGGCGCGCCTACGAGACGCTCGACGGCGTCGTCCGCAAGGCCACCGGCGCCTCCGGCGGCACCGAGCCCCGGACCGGGACGAGCGTGGCGGAACGGCGCCAGGCGCGGCGCCGGCTCAAGCGCTCGCAGACCCGGTCCC
>DATBUG010000567.1:0-4554 GCA_036516315.1 Citricoccus sp. | reverse complement strand
GGACGGGCGCGAGCTGTGCCTGGACGCGAACACCACCAGCCACATCGAGGGCAACTCCTGCCCCACCCCCGGGCTGTGCGGGAAGTTCTACAACCAGGACATGGACCCGCTGGTGGAGATCATCCGGGACACGGTCGGCCGGCACGACACCTTCACCCTGGCCTGCAACAGCAAGTACTACGAGGACTTCGGCTACCCCGGGCACGTGAACTGTACGGACAACTTCAACGGGGCGCTGGCCCCGTACGGCGTGTCACCGCGGAAGGGCTGGGCGGCACTGAACCTCTTCTACAACACGATGTTCGACGAGCACCATCAGCTGGTCTTCGACGAGCCGTGGTCCCGGCCCGGGGACTACGTGATGATGCAGGCCCAGCGGGACCTCGTGTGCGCCTCCTCGGCCTGCCCGGACGACATCGACCCCTCCAACGGCTGGGTGCCCACGGACGTCCACCTGCGGGTCTACCCGGCGGAACGCAAGTTCTCCGTGGCGATCTCCCACCGCGTGACGCCGGACGCCGAGCCCACGCTCACCCGGCAGACCGGCTTCCACCCGCGCACCAGCACCCTGACGCGGCAGTTCACCGAGTACCGCAACTTCTGGCTGCCCACGCACTACGACGCCCACGGGCCGATCGAGGAGTACTGGGCGTGCCGGGAGAAGGCCGCGGTCATGGACCTGTCCCCGCTGCGCAAGTTCGAGGTGCTGGGCCCGGACGCGGAGGCGCTGCTGCAGTACGCGGTGACCCGGAACATCCGCAAGCTCTCCCAGGGCCAGGTGGTCTACACGGCGATCTGCAACGAGACCGGCGGGATGATCGACGACGCCACGGTCTTCCGGATGGGGGACAACAACTTCCGGATCGTGCCGGGCGACGACTACACCGGGGAGTGGCTGCGCGAGGTGGCCGCAGCGCGCGGCCTGGACCGGGTCTGGGTCAAGGACTCCACGGACCAGCTGCACAACGTGGCCGTGCAGGGGCCGGCCAGCCGGGACATCCTGCGGGACATCGTCTGGACGGCCCCGCACCACACACCGGTGGCGGACCTCGGCTGGTTCCGGTTCACCATCGGGCGGATCGGCGACCACCAGGGGACCCCGGTGATCGTCTCCCGCACGGGGTATTCCGGCGAGCTCGGCTACGAGCTGTTCTGCCACCCCAGCCACGCTCCCGCGGTGTGGGACGCCGTGTGGGAGGCCGGCACCCCGCACGGGCTGACCCCCCTGGGCCTGGACGCCCTGGACATGCTGCGGATCGAGTCCGGACTGGTGTTCGCCGGGTACGACTTCGACGACCAGGTGGACCCCTTCGAGGCGGGGATCGGCTTCACGGTCCCGCTGAAGACCAAGGAGGACGACTTCTCCGGGCGGGACGCCCTGCTGCGGCGCAAGGAGAACCCGCAACGCCGGCTCGTCGGCCTGGAGCTCGAGGGCAACGAGCCGGCCGCGCACGGCGACCCGGTCCACGTCGGCCGGTTCCGGGTCGGGGTGGTCACCAGCGCCACCCGTTCACCCGTCCTGCGCAAGAACATCGCCCTGTGCCGGATGGCCGTGGAGCACGCCGGGGCCGGGACCTCCGTGGAGGTCGGCAAGCTCGACGGGCACCAGAAGCGCATCCCGGCCACCGTGGTGCCCTTCCCGTTCTACGACCCGGAGAAGCTCAAGCCCCGGTCCTGACACAGAGGAGAGCCGGTCTGAGAGCCGGTCAGGGACAGGCTGGGGGCCCGGCCGGACTGGGCGTCCGCCCAGGCCCGGACAAGCACGACGACGGCGCCGCACCACGAGTGGGTGCGGCGCCGCCGTCGACGGTCAGCCTCGAATGCGCTGGGTCAGAGGCGCTTGACGCCGATGGTGTGGGCGGTGGTGAACTCCTCGATGGCCCATTCGCCGTTGAACCGGCCCAGCCCGGAGTTGCGTTCGCCGCCGAAGGCCACGTGCGCCTCGTCCTGGACGGTCATCTCGTTGACGAAGGTCATCCCGGCCTTGACCCGCTGGGCGAAGCGCACCCCGCGGTCCAGGTCCTGGGTGAACACCGCACTGGAGAGCCCGTAGACGTGGTCGTTGGCCAGGGCCAGGGCGTGCTCCTCGTCCTCGGCCTTGAGCACGGCGACCATGGGGCCGAAGATCTCCTCGCGGGCGATCTCCATGTCCGCGGTAACGTCGGTGAACACGTGCGGGGGCACCACCCGTCCGTTGATGTCACCGGACACGGCCACCGTGGCCCCGGCGTCCTGGGCCCCGGCGATCTTCTTCTTCAGCCCCGCCAGCTGGGAGTCGTTGACCACGGGTCCGACCAGGGTTCCCTCCGCGGCCGGGTCCCCGTACTTCACGCCCTGGGCGGCCGCGGTGAACTTGGCCACGAACTCGTCGTAGACCGAGGCATGGACGATGATCCGGTTCACGGACATGCAGATCTGGCCCGAGTGCAGGAAGGTGCCCGGCACGGCCTGCCCGACGGCGGCGTCCAGGTCCGCGTCGTCCAGCACCACCAGCGGGGCGTTGCCGCCCAGCTCCAGGGACACCTTCTTCAGGTGCTCCCCACTGGTGGCCACGGTGCCCACGTTCTGACCCACCGGGGTGGACCCGGTGAAGGAGATCAACCGCGGCACCGGGTGGGCCACGAACTCATCCCCGATCTCCGAGCCGGCGCCGACCACCACGGAGAGCACCCCGGCCGGCAGCCCGGCCTCCTCGAAGATCCGTGCCAGCAGCAGCCCACCGGTCACCGGGGTGTCCGAGGCCGGCTTGATGACCACGGCGTTGCCCAGGGCCAGGGCCGGGGCCACCGAGCGCTGGGACAGGTGCAGCGGGAAGTTCCACGGGCTGATCACCCCGACCACGCCCACCGGGGTGCGGTAGACGCGCATCTCCCGGTCCGGGGTGTTCGAGGGGTGGATGGTGCCGTGCACCCGGGTGGGGAAGGACGCGGACTCGGCGGTGATCCCGGCGGCCAGGGAGACTTCGATGTTGGCTTTCAGGACGGTGGCCCCGCCCTCCTTGACCAGCCAGGACACGATCTCCTCGCGGCGGGACTCCAGCAGCTCCCCGGCGCGGCGGATGATCTTGGCCCGCTCGCCCGGGGCCATCGCGGCCCACTCCGGCTGGGCGGCCTCCGCGGCCCGGTAGGCCTCGTCCAGGTCTTGCGCCGAGGCCTGACGGATCTCGGCCACCACCGAGTCATCGAAGGGGTTGGTGTCCGTGTTCATCTTCTCGGACCGGCCCTCACGCCAGGCACCGGCGATGAACTGGGTGTCCACCGGCTGGCCGGCGAAGGTCGCGGTGGACGTCTCTGCAGTCGCAGTCATGAAACTCTCTCCTCAACGGACGTGACGGCGCCGGGGGGATGGGCGCCCTAGATGATGGTCTACCAGACCTGGCTGATCGGGAGCTGCGATTCAGCCCACCGCGTCAATGGGAACACCGGTGACGGTGGTGGAGGCGCCGGTGCCGGTGGTGGTGCCGATGGCGGTGCCGCGCGGGTGCTCCGCCTCCATCAGGCCCCGGAGGCGAACTCCCGCACGGCCTGCGCCACCTGCTCCGGTTGTTCCTGGGCAACGTCGTGGCCGGCCCCGGTGACGGTGCCCAGCCGGGCCTCGCCGAGCCGGCGCACCATCTGGTCGGCGAGGTCCACCGGCAGTTCCAGGCTGTGCTCGCCCCGCAGCAGCAGAACGGGACAGCGGACGGCATCGGTCGCCTCCCAGAGGGCGGGGACGCTGATGCTGTCCAGCGAACCGACCAGCCCGCGGGCGTCGAAGCGCCAACGCAACCGGCCGTCCTCGCCACGGTCCAGGTTGTGCTCCACGAACCGCCGGACCAGCTCCGGTCGCGCCCGGGGCCCGCCGGACCGGACGGCGAGCGCCTCCTCGACGGTGGCGTAGGACGCGGAGCCGAGCTCCTCGAGGTATTCGCGCAACCACGCCTGCAGGTCCCCTTGGGCGGGTGTGGGGGCGACGTCGACGATCACCAGGCGCCCGAACAGCTCGGGCCGGCGCGCGGCGGCCAGCAGGGCCACCGTCCCGCCCATCGAGTGCCCCATCACCACGGGGTCCTGCAGGCCGGTCGCCTCAAGCCAGGCGATGAGGTCCTCGGCCATCGTGGACCGGGCATAGTCCTCGGCCCAGTCACTGCGTCCGTGGCCGCGCTGGTCCAGGGCCCAGATCTCGTGGTCCGGGGCCAGGAGGTCGATGGCGGCGTCCCACTCGCGGGCGTGCCCCATGAGTCCGTGCAGCACTACCACCGGGGTCCCACCACGGCGGCCGCTCACGCGGTAGTGGAGCCGCAGGCCCCGCACCTCGGCCCACCGCGAACCGTCCGCGCCCGGCGTCACCTCCACCGCAGGCTCGTGCACCGCGCCGTCGTTGCCGTCACTGGTCGCCACCCTGCGGCGGCCCCACGGCCAGCGCAGGATCGACGACCTCCGCCCGGTCTTCTCGCTGTCCTTCGCCATGCCCACAGCATGGCCGATCATGACCGTGACATCATCACCGTGACGTGTGTCCCTCCCGTGGGAGAATGTGGCCCATGCCTGAGACCCCCGTTCCGCAGTCCTCGTC
>DATBUG010000566.1:0-4193 GCA_036516315.1 Citricoccus sp. | reverse complement strand
CGCGGGACCATATGGGGGCTGTGAGACATGACCGGGGGAGCCGTCCCAACGCGATCCGTCACGACGTGAGCCGTCACGACGCCGGGCGCACCGGATGACGGCCGCCGAGGCCCCGCGGGACAGCACCCTGGACCGGCTGATCCGGATCCTGGGTGCCTTCGACGCGGACCGGCCCACCCTGTCCATCGCGGCGCTCGCGCGCCGGGCGGAGATCCCGCTGCCCACCGCCTACCGGTGGGTCGACCGGCTCACCGCGGCCGGGCTGCTGGAACGCTCGGAGAGCGGCGCCGTCGGGCCCGGGATGAGGCTGTGGGAGCTGGCCTCCCGGTCCTCGCCCGGCACCTCGCTGCGCCGGGCGGCCATGCCGTACATGGACGACGTCCAAGCGGTGCTGCGCCAGCACACCCAGATCGCGGTCCTGGACACCGGTGGGGTGCTCGTCCTCGAGCGGCTCTCCGCACGCGGGGCGGTGCCGAACCAAGCGACCGTCGCGGGCCGGCTGCCCACCTTCACCACCGCCCTGGGCCTGGTCCTACTGGCCCACTCCCGCCGGCACGTCACCGAGGCGTTCCTCACCGAGCACGCCGCCGAGCTCGGTGCGCCGCTGTCCGCGTCCTGGCACGAGGGCGGGGGCGCCGGCGCGGGCGGCCCGCTGGGCGGGTCGGCGCGCGGGGTCGTCAACCCCACCGAGTCCGAACTGAGGGCCCGGCTGGCCGAGGTGCGGCGCCAGGGCTGGGCCTCGGTGGACGGCCAGATCGACTCCGAGGCCACCGGCGTGGCCGTGCCGGTGCTCTCCCCGCAGGGCCAGACCATCGCGGCCCTGGGCGTGGTGGTCCCGCGCACCTCCGAGTTCCGGCCCGGGCTGGCTCCCATGCTGCTGGCGGCCGCCCGGGGTATCAGCCGGGCCCTGGGCCCACAGGACGAGATGCCGCGCGCTGAGCGTATCCACCCGGACCACCCCCGCGTGGAGGTCCCCCGCGACTAGCGCCTTGGGCGCGCGAGGACATCATTCTCACCCAGCGAGAATGGAGGGGCCGCCATGTTGTTCGCTCCATCACACTGGTGCGCAGACCCTTGACGCCTGTACACCAAAGGAGTTGGCGTGGCAGAGACCCCCACAGTGACCCGAACGAAGGTCGGCATCGTCGGCGGCGGCCCGGCCGGCCTGCTGCTGTCCCACCTGCTGTCGAAGCAGGGCATCGACAACGTCGTCGTGGAGAAGCGGGACCACGAGACCATCAAGAACACCCACCGTGCCGGCATCCTCGAGCAGCAGGCCGTGAAGATGCTGACCGACACCGGGGTGGACGGCCGGGTGCTCACCGTCGGTGACGAGCACGAGGGGATCGACCTGCGGTTCAAGGGCGAGTCCCACCTGCTGAACTTCCCGGAGCTCGTGGACGCCACGGTCACCCTCTACGCCCAGAACGAGGTCTTCGTGGACCTGGCCGCGGCCCGCGAGCGCGACGGCGGCGACGTCCGCTACGAGGCCGAGGTCACCGAGGTGTTCGACCTGCAGACGGACACCCCGAAGTTCCGCTACAAGGACATCTCCGCCGGGGCCAACCCGGACGAGGTCTTCGAGGTGCACTGCGATTACCTCGTGGGCGCGGACGGCTCCCGGTCCTTCTGCCGCCGCGCGGTAGGCGCCGCTGAGGGCCACCAGGATTACAAGATCGAGTACCCCTTCGCGTGGTTCGGCATCCTCACCGAGGCCCCCAAGTCCTCGCCGGAACTGATCTACGCCAACTCCCCGCACGGCTTCGCCCTGATCTCCCAGCGCTCCGAGACCGTCCAGCGGATGTACTTCCAGTGCGCCCCGGACGAGAACGTGGACGACTGGTCCGAGGACCGCATCTGGTCCGAGCTGCAGAAGCGCGTGGACGGCCCGGACGGCTTCCAGCTGAAGACCGGGCCGATCTTCGACAAGACGGTGCTGAACTTCCGGTCCTTCGTCCGCGAGCCGATGCGCCACGGCAACATGTTCCTGGCCGGGGACGCCGCCCACACCGTCCCGCCGACCGGCGCCAAGGGCCTGAACCTGGCGTTCGCGGACGTGCAGGTGCTGTTCAACGCCCTCGAATCCTTCTACGCCTCCGGCTCCCGCGAGCTGCTGGACGCCTACGCTCAGACCGCCCTGAAGCGGGTCTGGAAGGCGCAGAACTTCTCCTACTGGATGACCTCCATGCTGCACACCCGCGCCGATTCCAGCCCGTTCGAGACCAAGCGGGCCCTCGGCGAGCTGGAGACCGTCACCTCCTCCCGCTACGGCCAGCAGTACCTGGCCGAGTCCTACACCGGCTGGCCGCACGCCTGAGCCGGGCACCCCGCCCACTGCACCCCCACCATCCCCACCCGAAAGGAGCAGCCCGTGAGTGACCAGATTCCCGGCCCGGCCGGCGAGTTGACCGGTGAAGAGCACTTCACCAACTCCCACGTGCTCGACCCCGCCGCGACGCAGGACTCCCAGGAGACCATCAGCGCGGAGATGAAGGAGATCCACGACTCGGCCTCGGGGGAGACCCAGCCGCGCGTGAACTTCCCGCCGTACCGCAGCTCGCTGTACCGGCACCCCACCAAGTCCATGCACCACGCGGACCCGGAGACCATCGAGCTGTGGTCTCCGGCGTTCGGGCACCGGGACGTCCACCCCCTGGAGTCGGACCTGACCATCCAGGGCAACGGCGAACCGCTGGGCGAGCGCATCGTGGTGCGCGGCAAGATCCTGGACGGGGACGGCCGCCCAGTGCGCAACCAGCTCGTGGAGATCTGGCAGGCCAACGCCTCCGGCCGCTACGTGCACAAGCGCGACCAGCACCCGGCACCGCTGGACCCGAACTTCACCGGCGTGGGCCGCACCATCACCGGGGACGACGGGACGTACGAGTTCACCACTATCAAGCCGGCGCCGTACCCGTGGAAGAACCACCACAACGCCTGGCGCCCGGCCCACATCCACTTCTCGCTGTTCGGCACCGACTTCACCCAGCGGATGATCACCCAGATGTACTTCCCGGGAGATCCGCTGTTCAGCCTGGACCCGATCTACCAGTCGATCACGGACCAGAAGGCCCGCGACCGCCTGGTGGCCACCTACGACCACAACGTCTCCACGCACGAGTGGAACACCGGCTACTACTGGGACATCGTCCTGAGCGGCAGCAACCGTACCTGGATGGAGGGCGACACCGATGCGCATTGATCAGAACCAGCTGGACGCGGCGCGTAGCGGCGAGGAGCAGCTCGTGCCGACCCCGGGCCAGACGATCGGCCCGTTCTTCGGCTACGCCGACGGTTACGAGCAGGTCCACCTGCCGTTCCGGGACGGCAACCACCTGGTGCCCCCGGCACGCCCGGACGCGGTGCGCCTGACCGGCACCGTGTACGACGGCAACGGTGACCCGATCCCGGATGCCATGCTGGAGATCTGGCAGGCCGACTCCGAGGGCAACATCCCGCAGGAGTCCGGCTCGCTGATCCGCGACCAGTGGACCTTCACCGGATGGGGACGGGCCACCGTGGACAACGAGGGCACCTACACCTTCTCCACCGTGAACCCCGGGCCCACCGAAGAGGGCAAGGCACCCTTCATCCACCTGGTGGTCTTCGCCCGCGGCCTGCTGAACAAGCTGCACACCCGCATCTACCTGCCGGAGGACACCGCGGCCCTCGAGCGAGACGCCCTACTGTCCGCCGTGGACCCGGAGCGCCGCGGCACCCTGATCGCCGAGCGCCGGGCGGACGGCAGCCTGCTGTTCGACGTCCACCTGCAGGGCGAGAAGGAGACCGTGTTCCTGCAGTTCCCGGGCATCGAGTACCCGGACCACGCCTGAGCACGCCCCGCCGTGTGCCACGGCACACCCCGGCACCCGAACGGCCCGGTGGCCCGGAGGCGCCCGTATTCTGCGGACGCATCCGGGCCGCCGGGCCATCGGTGCCGATAGCCTAGGAAGGGTCGGCCCGGTCCCGCCGACCCGCTTGAACACCACCCGGGACCCCCGCCGAATCCAGGAGCCCACGCCCCCGATGACCGATCCAGCAGCGCTGCCGGAGACCCGCACCATCGAGCCCGGCCGGGCCGGAGGGACCGGTCCGGCCTCGCCGGCCGCCCGCGCCGCGGTGGACGTGACCGCGGCGGCCGGGGCACGCGGCCCGGAGTCCGACGTCGGCCTGCTGGACCCGCTGTCCGCCGG